>NZ_CBDIIC010000002.1:5122500-5195650 GCF_965279485.1 Lacipirellula sp. | reverse complement strand
CATGCCCAAAATAAAAAGCACGGTTTGAACCACAATCCTAGAAACTAACGCACACTGTAGCGGCTATGCGCGCCCTATCGGTGGAACGCGCCGACCGGCTTGTAACGGAAGATCGTTTGGAACGGGTTGAACATGCTCTGCTGATCGCAGCGCGGAGAATGGTCGGTTCGATCATGCGCTCTACGCCATGCGCGAGGGCTGATCCGAATGCCGTTTAACGAACGATTGTAGGCCTACCCTAGCCACCCCTAATCGTTACAGCTATGCGATTCTCGACCCTCACAGATCATTCGATCGGATTTGTGGAAGTCGTGATTGGGGTAGTGGTTGTGCGGAGCGTGCCGACTAGGCAATTGGCATGCGGTTAGGTGTAGGGATGGTACGGGGTGGAGGGTTTAATCCGCCTTCGACGCTCGCAGCGGTTGTAGGGGGCACTGCGGCCCGGTGTATCGAGTTGATACGATTCCGGATGGTTGCGGCTATTTAACAGCCGATCGGGTGAAGGATCGCCAGCCCTCGGTGGGATCGCATGGCCAATCGCCTGTGTGCGGAGCGACGATTCGTGCTGCAAGGGCTCCGTAGCCGCTCGCTGCTGCGATGCGGAGGGTCGGGAGGCTCGGCAGTCAGGTTGAGGGGAGAGGGGTTGTGGGAGTGCTCGTGCTGCGATGCGGCTATAATAGGGAAATGGAACTGTCTCAAACAGCTCGACGGTGGATTCTGTGGCTTCTCTTACCTCTGGTGCTGCCGGTGGCGATGGTCGTTGGGCTGGTCCTTGGAATGATCGCACTGGTCGTCACCCCCTACTTTTACATTTACCCGGAACGACATTTACAGAAAATAGATATTGATGGCACGGACGCTCAACGCGCCCGACTCGCTCGCTGGCGCGCCGGGTATCGTGCCCTCGGGTTCACTGGGCGGATTCGACGCGCGGTGAAGACCTACCTCCGACGACGAGCGCGTCGCGCGAGGCAGCGGGCAACAAACCGTTAGGAAAATAGTGAACCGAACAAGTCGCCGCTAATTGGCGCCCCATCGGCTCCAATTAAAATAGAGGGATGGCGCTTCGCATCATTGGATACGTCCGAACGTCGACCACAGATCAGAGTCTCGGGCGCGAGGCGCAGCGGTCGAAACTGTTGCAGTTCGCAGCGCTGCACGATCTTACGCTGGTCACGATCCTAGAAGACGCCGAAAGCGGCGCGACTCTTGATCGCCACGGGCTTCAGACAGCGCTGAAGATGCTCGACCGGGGTGAAGCTGACGGCCTAGCTGTCGTGAAGCTCGACCGGCTAACGCGGTCGCTGCGGGATTGGCAGTGGCTCGTTGAGAATCCCTTCCGCAATCGTGAACTGCTGTCGGTCCAAGATGCTGTCGACACGCGCACGGCGGCGGGGCGTCTTGTCTTGAACGTGTTGCTGTCGGTCGCAGCGTGGGAACGCGAGACGATAGGCGAACGAACGTCGGCCGCGCTACGTCACAAGATCAGCAAGGGCGAGCGCTGCGGATCAGTGAAGTACGGTTATCGCCTAGCCGACGACGGACGGACGCTCGTACCAGACGACGCGGAGCAAGCGGCAATCAGACGGGCGAAAGAACTCCGCGCTCAGGGCACAACATTTCGCGGAATCTGCCAAATTCTCAGCGAGGAAAATTTCAAGCCTCGCGTCGGCGCCACGTTTCACCCGGCGTCGATTGGGCGCATGCTCGCCCGTAACGGGAAGCCTGTCGCGATCTAGCGTAAATCTGCCGAAACGGTTTCGCGAATATGCTGTCGAAGATTTAGCAGATTGGCGAATGGTGGTTTGCAAACTGCCAGCCAACTTTTACCCTCGCTCAATTTCGCTTCCTGTGTGTCTCCCGCGTGTGTGTGCGCGTGTTCGGATTCGCTCGGAGTACGAGGCAACCGTTCGCCAGCGGTTCACCCTATAGAAATAGGGTTTTTTCTAAAGATAGATAGTACTTCTAAATACACTCTCCCTGGCGTTTAACAGTCCAACACGCACACACACACGCGGGAGACACACGGAGGGCAAAATTGAGCGAGGGTAAAAGTTGGCAGATTTATTTACGGAACTTTTACATCCATTCTTCCGGGCGACTGCTCTTAGACGCTCCTCCCCCTGGCTTACCTACAGCCGTAATGCGTCAGGGAAAATATCGTGACGCTTTTCAGGGAATTTCGTCTATTAAAATCTCCTGAATGCTTGTCGGGGCATGCTGTCAAGCTGAGTATAATTTTCGCGACGAACAGAGAACCGCCGCGAGACGACTACTCGCGGGTATCACAACGACAGGTGAGAGACGCTGCTAATGACTTCAATCAACGAACAACTCGACACCCTCGAAAAAGGCGCGACGTTCTACCAAACGCGCGGCTATCGCGTTGTGCCGGTAGACAACAAGAGAGTACAAGCGAAAAAGTGGCAGACGAGCAATTTTGCTCCTGCTACGATCCGCCGACACCTAGACAGTGCGGAGCGCCCCCGCATCGGCATCGTGTGGGACGGCGTGACGATCGACGTAGAAGACGACGACGCGGAGCAGGAAGCGGAGTGCCTGCGCCTGATCGGCGACGCCGCCGACACCGGAGCCGCGTTCATATCGCGTAATCGCACTGATCACCAAGGCACGCATCGCCTATTCCGTTTGCCGGCTGATAGCCCGATCCACGACCTGCTTACGTCGAGCGGAATCATCAAACTACCTTCCGGGCTGACAGCCCGAATCAAGGGTGTGCAGAGCGTCGTCCCCCCTTCCGAGAACCGCGAGTGGTTGCCGGGGCGTGACATAGATACTGTTGCGATCATCCCTGACGCCCTTCACGACGCCCTGATTGAGCAGGCGAGACAAGACGCGGTAATAGCAGCGGAAGCCGCCGCGCTCGCTGCAACCCGGAATGCGATCGACATTCGCGAGCCGACTGAAGCGGAGATCGCCGACTGCGAAGCGACCCTCATGGGCGGGGAAGATTCGATTGAAGGGATGAACGGATCGAATCGCGCCATTCGGTGGGGCGCGGCACTGAGGCGCTCCAACGTCCGATTTGATCGGGCGTGGGAAGTCATTCAGCGCATCAACGACGCAAAGGGCAAACCGCCGTGGCCGCTGTACGGGCACGATGGGCAGAACCTCGACCGCAAACTGCGGGAGGGGTTTAGGGCGGCAGACAAAAAAGGCGAACGCGGGTCGACGTTGATTCGCATCGACGAACTATGCGCCGTCCGAGACGCATCGCTTGATCTGCTCGACGGCGCGCCTGCTACGGGCGACGCCCAATCGGAGGGATGTATCATCGAAAGTCCTCGCAACATTTCGCGCCGGCTGCCGACTCCGCTCGTTTCGCACTGGCTGTACCCCGGCGTTCTGACGCTGCTGGCTGCACCTCAGGGGCACGGCAAGAGTTTGGTCGCCGCGAACATCGTCGCGCCGCTCACGCGAGAAGGTAAGCGCGTGATGTTCACCGCGCCGGAGGAACCGAGCGAAATGATTGGGCGACGCATGGACGTTGCAGGAGCAGACCCAGCGTTTTGGGATATCACGCGAGCAGCGTTCGCGCGTCGACGCGGGCAATCGATGGTGGTCGACCTTAACGCCAGCGCTGAAGGTCTGGAGAATATCGAGATCACGCTCGCCAAGTTTGGTGACGTTGGCGTCATGGTCTTTGACGCGCTAACGGACATGCTGCCGACTGGCACGAGCGAAAACGCGAACGCTGAAGTTCGCAGCGTACTAAACGCGCTGACCGCCCTGGCAGGCAAATACAAAGTCGCGCTGCTTGGTTTGTGTCATTACAACAAGTCGACCGATTGCACCGAAGCGAACCGAATGATAATCGGGTCGACCGGGTTTGTCTCCATCCCCCGGTCGATCTGGCACATCACTGGCGACCCCGCCGACCGCGAGAGACGGCTGCTGCTGCCATCGAAGTACTCTTACACGCGCCGACCGCCGGGGCGAGCGTTCTGCATCACTCCGGTCATGTATGACCCCGACGTTCCATACGACGCCAGCAATCACGTTGCCGCGCCCGAAGATGCTGACGACCACGACACCGTAGGTCGCGTCGTTTGGGAAGACGGCTTGATCGACATGGACGCCGACGCCGGACTGAGGGCGCTGGCGAATGCCGCTAACGATAAGAAACGCGGCGGTAGCGCCCGTGAGGCAGCCTGTGAATGGTTGCTGAGGTTCGTCGCCGATCAGGCTTGGCACGAACTGAGCAACGTCTATCTCGCCGCTCAAGCCGCAGGCATGAGTCAGCGCGCTATCGAGGGCGCTATCACACACCTACGCTCCCACACGGGCGAAATCAAAACAGACAAGGAATATCGCGCCACGAAAATCATGCTCACTGAGCAGGCGCGCCAGTACGACGCGGACTAGTCACCCGCGCTGCGCCCCTGCCGTTCGTTCTCACCTGCGGACGGCGGGGCATTTTAGATCATCACAGGAGTATCACCATGACGCTGACGGCACGCGAATTGAAACAAGTATTGGGCGTCAAGAAACAGACGCTCGCGCTATGGAAGAAAAACGGGAGGCTTCCTGCACCGATCGAAAATTCGTCTCCGCAGCGGTGGGACGCTTCAGCGATCAGAGAAGCGATTCTGGCAGGTTCGTTGACCAAACGAAAAGCTGGACGCAAACCGAAACCAAAGGTCGTCGCGTAGGCGATCGTCTCCCCGGTTGAGCATGTCGGGGACGAACACAAAAGCGGCTAGCAGTCACCCATTCTGCGAACCGCTACCCCGCGCTGCTGGGTTCATGTAACCAGCGGCGCGGGGGCCAGTACAAGCCCTCTCCACTCGTAGTGGGGAGGCGACCTGCCTCCGGTATGAATTGACGTAGGCAGGTTTTTTGAAACAGCGAGACGCGCGCCGCAACCTGGCTCGCGACTCACCACCGCGCTCGCTAGCGAATACCGGGCGCGGTGGTTTTATCAGTCACGATTGCGGTGGCGATCAATCGCCATCAATAACCACCATTTAGGAGTGCCCGCAATGTTCCGAACCGCTTTTGTAAACTCTTTGTCCGCATTCTTCACCCCCGGTGAAAACTTTAATGCGGAAAAACTGCGATCCAAGTTCGCCAACATCGGCGTGCGTGGGGGCGCTGCAACTGATCAGTACACGGTCGCGCTCAAGAAAATGCTGACCGTCGCGTCGGGGTTTCATCCTGAAAACCTAATCGACGGCGCAGTCGGCGCAGTGACCACCGATGGCTCGCTCCGCTTGGACAGGGTAGCAGTCGGCTCCTATGTCCTGACTGATATCAGCTAGTCCCCGCCGTGCGTTCGTCGCCTCCCAACCCCAACAACGAGAACCACAACTATGACTCCTGTCGATTTTCGCAATGTCACGTTCGCCCAACTCGCAGGCGGCGAGGTGAAAACCAAAACCCAAACGCGCGCGGACAAGGACAACGTACACGCTCGCGCCGAAGAGAAGATCGCGCGCCTATCACAAGAAAAGGGACGCGCACTTTCCAAGAGAGAGCAGATCATGATGGAAACCGCCGACGAAGGGCTGGACCCTGGCTATCGTCGCCCGGTGGTCGATACAAGTTTGATCGCAGCAAGGAACTGGAAGCCGGTTCTCCGCAGCAACCCCGCAACCGCAACGGGGTTTGACGCTGAGATTGCCCGTTTGGAATCGCTCGAATCCGAGAAGCGGGAAATGGAAGAGTTCGCGACGTTTCGCGATATCAACAGCCAAACATTGCATCAACTCAAGAAACTGAAGCGACAAGAGCTAGACGCCCGTGGGCAGTCTGCCGCCCTGGAAGCGCACGTCAAAGAGCAGTCTGCCGCGCTGAAGGCGCTCGCTGAAATCAGGGATTGGGCGCGATGGGAAGAGCGCGTCGATCTTGCCCAAGTCCAGACGATCGAAAATGCGATTCGGCAAACCGAACTTTACGGCGGTTGTCCCAACGAACGGGAGCGACTGTACAAGGAAGCTATGGGCATTCGATCGGCAGTCCTACAGGAGCAAGCTGCCGAGCTGTCGGCGTCACAGGCGGACTTACTAAAGGCAAAACAGAACATCGACCGGCAGCTACAGCAGCTTAAGGCGCAGACGCCGGACCCCCTGGCGGCGCTGGAGCAGAAGCGTCGCGAGAATCCCGACGACGCGGAAGCTGACCTAGCGTACTGGCGGATGCGCGAGGTATTGGGCGGACACGAGCCGGGCTATTTTGTCGCGCCGGTGGAGGCGTAATGCGACCCTCTACCTACGTCTGGTTGTGGCTTGATCGAGGAAAACCCGTTTACCTAGGGCGGGGCCGGTCAGTCGGCGGAATCCCGCCCTGGTCGGTCGTCTATGCTCGCAGGGCGTCCAACGATAGCGATCTTGGGGACTTCCTCTGTCTAACCGCCGCGCAGCCAGAACGCTCTACAGAGGCTCCTAGCGTGCCTATGGGCAAGGCTGACGCCGACGCTATTTATGCGACCCTGAAGGCAAAATATCCAAATTTGTTGTCGCACCGCCAGCGACGCGCGACCCCCAGCCGATCGGGGTGGCGTTCATCCCGCCAAGTCGTCGATCCGTTGGGGATCACGCACCCCGGCGTCAGGGCGGCAGCGAAGGTCTGGAATCTTTCGCCGGCTAGGATCAGTCAACTCTGCCAATCGGGGAGCCCTTGGAGGTATGCCGAATGAATTCATCGACCACGACACGATTCGAGAACCCTGGCGGACATGGGTTTGGAACATCGGATCAAAGACGTACTGCGGTTGCGGTAGGGTCGATGGGCGCGACCCTTGGAAGATCGTTTGGGACCACAGGTTAGAACGCGATGACGCAATCTCGTTGCTGCTCCGCTCCATCCCTTCCTGTCCCCCACCTGTAATCGTCTCGCCTGCCTTGCCGCGCGCCTCTGCGGAATTCGTCTTCGCACTACTGAAGTCTTCTCACTATCAAAAGGTTCACCGTGGCAAAAGAGATTAAAACGCGCGTTGTCTACGATGTTAGTACGGCGGAAGCGGACATCAAGCGCCTCGCCAAGACGACTGAGGCAGCCGGTAATCAGTCGCAAAAAGCATTCGACAAAATGAGCGCGGGCGCGTCGCGTCTCGCCGGTAGTCATAGCGGCATTGCAAACATCGCTCTTGATCTCGGCAAGGCGGCGGCGGCAGCCGGTCCCATTGGCATCGGACTGACGGCAGCAGCGGCTGCGGGCGCAGCGCTCGTAAGTTCAATTTTTGGGCTTCCGGACATCATGCGTGACTCGACCGCGGCGCTCGACGCATTCAACAGCGCCATTGATCGCAGCACGCGCTTGCGAGAGACGATCGGCGATCTGCGCGACGCTGCGAAGCAATCAGAGTTCACGCAAAAACGTATCGACTTGCAGGAGGATGGCGTTGATATCGCCGGTCGTCGCGCCGCCAACAAGAGCGATCAAGCCGAAATCGCCGGCAAGCTGGGCGAGTGGAAGGCGTACTATCAGCAGCTTGGACGACTCCACTCAGAATCGCAGAGTCGGCTGAAGCAAGGCGAGTCCAAACTGGCAGCCCTGCAAGACCAGCGTTTGGAACGTGAGGGTTCGACGCTCGACCTGCTGCGGCAGGCGAAAAAGCTGCAAGACTCCGGTCAGTACGATCGTGCGGCGGGGTTGATCTCGACCGCGCAAGGTCGCGAAAACGACCAGTGGGATACTACTGCGGCAGTCCAAGCGCAGAAGTCACTAGAAACAGCTATCGCGCGCAGCGTTGCAGCGGAACGCCAGCAGTCCGCAGCACTCAGTCAGCGCGGCGCAGCCGCCGTCCAGCAGATCAAGAACTATGAAGGGCAGGAAGCCGCCGTCAAGCGACTAGGGCGCGAACTTGCCACCCAATCCGCTCAGAACGTCAACGACAAAAAATCGCTTGCGATCAATAAGGAACAACATGAGATTCTGAAGGCGCGCGGCGACGCTACGGAGCGCGCCCAAGCCGAACTGCGGAAGCTCGCGAACTTCCAGGACGCGGAACGCTCGCTAGGCGAACACGCATTGCAAGGCGGCAAGCATGTCCTGTCCGCTGCCACGAACAACGAACAATACAACACGGCACGCGACCAGATCGGCGAAGCTCGACAGGAGCTGGCCAAGCTGCAAGCCCTGGCGAAAACCGGCATCATCGACGACGACTTGTTGGGCTCCGCCGATCGGTTCAGCAAACTCATGGAAGGCATCGCAGACGACAGCGACCGTCTACCCTACGCCTTCCAACAAGACTTCAAGGGTCTGCAAAAAGCGGAAGATTCCGTCAACAACCTGCTGAAGGCGCGGACGGAAGCTGAAGCGAACACCGATCGGCTGAAGGAAATTGGCGCGACAGCCGATCCGCTCGCAGCAGCCAGTCTATCGAGTAAAGGTCTGTCCGAAAACTTGGCAGCCGGAGCCGCGTCCGCCATCGCGATTCGTGACGCCCTGGCGAATCTTCCAGGGGCTCCGAGCGCCGGCGCACAAGCGCAAGCCGGCACCGCTGTTGCGACCGCCGACGCCCCCGCCGTCGTCGCAGGGTCAACTCAGCAGACGTTCAACGTGAACGTGACCGGCGGCATGGTAGACCGCAGCACCGCGCAGCAAATTGCAGCGATGATTCAGCGTGAAGCGCGCTTACTCGGATAACCAAAAGGGGGAACTATGAAGCGATACAACTACGTCGTCGCTCGCCGTAGTGATGGGACCAATAGCGTTGGGCTACTTCATTCATCGACGCCGACATTCGTTCGGCTCCAGTTGCCGGACGGGGCGATCATCACCGAACCCCGTGGGCATTGTTCAATCAACGTCGGCTCGAAAGCTGACATTCTCGCAGCAAGGATTGTATTCGCATGACCGCAAACAAATTTGATTCGTGTATCGAACCCGCCTGCACTGCCGCCAGTGCGTTGTTCCAAGCGGCAGGGTATTTCTCCCGATCGGGGGAGGCATGGACGGCGTTCGTGGAAGCTCTGGACAGCGGCGACGCGACCGCCGTGAAGGCTGCCGCCAACGCCATCAAGCCCTTCGATCCCAATGAGATTGTCGCGATGGTTCGCAGCCTGGAATTGGCTGGCGCTCAGTTGCAAGCAGCAGCGGAAGGGGTGGCAGCGTGACCGACGTAGGCTACATTCTGACTCGCCGGCAGGGTCGTCGCGTTATTGTCAGTCGGCAAGTGTCGAGCGTCGTCGATCCTGCTACCGGCGAGCGTAGGGAAACGCGCTCGACGCTAGCCGCCCTGGCGGTTGTCGAGCCGACTAGCTACGCCCGTAAGATCAGCGCGCGTGAGTGCCAAGAGGAAGTCGGGCCGACGACGATTCTCCTGCGCGCTCGCGACTGTCCGTTTGATCGGCTGACCCCGGCCGATGCGATCATCGTGGGGGACCAGCGCTACAATATCGTGACAAGTACGCTAGAGGATTCGGTTCTGCGAATCACTGCTCGGGAGCAAGGGTGGCCCTAGCGTCACCCGTTCCGGTCACCTAGGTAGTAGCCGATAGCTAGTGTTATCAATGGAAGAATGGATGAAAGCAAGAATCGCACAAGCTCTAAGGTACCATCAAAAGTTGCATCTTTCATGCACATCATTGCAAATGCCATGATGAAACAGAGGAGGTAAACGCCTCCGAAGATGGCCAAGACATGCTTGGCCATCTCCAGCGACGCCTTTTGATCGAAGCTCGGCTCCGTTACGACAGGCGGCTGTTCCCACACGGCCTCATCTTTAATGTCGACCGTTTCCAAATGACTCGAATCCGTTCCACTGTCCATTAGCCTCCCTCACTCATCAAGAATTCCGACGATCTCTTTTACAACTTGACCATCCTTCACGACAGCAATTTGGTTTTTCTGCTCACGCTCGCGTAGAGCGACTTTCAATAATGACAATGCTGTCTTTAGTACGCCTGCCTTCGTGGTCCCCAATTCCTCTGCCATTTCCTCCAGTGACTTATTCTGCCTCTCCGTAAACTGAACATTCAGCCGCGTAGTCATTTGACCGACTCCCATTCCTTGCTTAGTTCCGAACTGCTCACGTTAAGCATCCGAACTTCGCAATGATCCTATCCCGTTGCTTTACAAGCTGATCCAAGTCGAAATCCGAACTACCGACGCTTGTAAACTTTGCCAAGCAATACTGATACCGAGCGATGCCACGCATCGAAACGTAGTATTGCGTTCCGCGCTTCCTAAAGAATCCTTGCTGTACTAGGCGATCGTCGAGATCATGACGAACCTTATCACGCTCGACCTCATACCCAAACTCGTCAACGAGCGCCTGCATAAAATCCTTGCACTCCCACAGCTCAAGCGCCTCCGATTCAAGTTGGCGCGACGCCGCGAGCGCGAGCATTATGAGCGTTCTGCCGCCACGGCACGGCGGGACACCCTTAAAGAGCGCGTTGTCAATCTGGCCGGGTAACGTGAATAGCGCGTCTTGGTTCTCGCGGAGCTGATCGGCGTAGTCGATTGAATTCTTACGGATTCGTTCTTCCGTTAAGAGCAACTTTCCATGCGGTTTCTGAGGAAGCTCGACGTGGTACAGCTCGAAGTCCGGTAACTGGGGGTGAACGACTAGCACCATCGTGACAACTTCTGTCGTCGGAAACGCTGCGCGCATCTGTTTATCAGCAGCGATAAGCCCCGCCAGTTCCTTGTCTTCAATTGCAATGTCACGGTAGACCACGCTGCGGAATAGGCTGCCGCTCTTGCGACCGACGCGATTGAGCGCGGAATCGTGGACGTTCTTGCTGGTGACAACTTGCGTCAACCAGATCGTGTCGTCTTTAACTCCCACTACGTCGATCATGGCCAGAGGCGCGCCGAGCTTTTGAATCTGCTCGTGAGTCAACTGCGATGGCTTCCCAGTAGCGCGGGCAATCTGATTCAGAATGGGGGCCGTGAACTCTCTGTTGATCTTGTGCCAGACCAGCGTATGAACGCCGTGAACCTGCAAGTCTTCGATGTTCGCTAGCAACCACGCCGCGCGGCCGCATTCCCGGTCGTGCGTCTCCATGTTGTGGCCGGTGATACTGGTAATTTCTTCGTAGCTCGGCGGCTCCTGGAGCGCACGGCGGTATAGGTGCTCCATTTCCTTGACTGGGTCGCCCATGTCGCCGCGAGCATAAGTCGCGAGCGTCGCGAGCGACGTGGCCAATTCCTCGAACACCATTGGATTTGTGTTTACTGCAATCGTGGACGTGGCGGGGTTCATCTGACTATTCCCTCATATAAAGTCGGCGTAATGCCCGTTGGCCATGCACGGAAATTACACCTTTTTTACACCTAACGCAACCCCCTATTCGCTCATTGCACGAAAAAGCCCGGCGATTAACCGGGCTCCCCAAGCGAAGGTCGCTACGGGTCTACTGCTGCTGCAACCGGGTTAGGTTTTGTTGCATCCACTCGCGAGTAGCCCGCATTTCGGATTCATGCCGTTCCCGCCTAGCAGCCTGCTACGCTCCCCTGGCGCGCCGCGTCGGCCCCTGTAGCTCAGTCAGGAACGCTTCGTACTCCGCTGCCTCTCGACGGGCCGCTACCTCCCGCAGACCGTCTATCGTTTCCCCCAGACGATCCGCGCGCAACTTCGCTTGCTCGACAGCGACGCTATGAGCGTCGCGCGCTTCGTAGATAAAGCCCCCGTTCCCATCGGGGACTAGGACCGTAACCGGGGGCGCGGGCATCCTAGCGCACACACTGGCTGCCGCCCACAGAGCGACGGCAACCTCGATGACGACGGCGGAAGGAATCAAGTTGCGAATCATGGCAGGGCTCCAGGGTGGGGCTGGCGAGAGAGGGCCTAGCGGGTGAAGTGGCAGACGATCCAAGCGGCGACGCCACCGACCAGACCAACGGCAAGGTAAGAATTAACTAGGGCTTCAAGTTCGGACATGGCGGGGGCTCCGGTAGAAAAGGCCGGTCGCGACTCCGCACGATCACCACGCAACTAGGATGCGCTGACTGCTACGGAGCCGGCCGGGGTGGTTTAGGCGACGATGGCCGGCTCGCCGGATTGAGGGGCGTAGAATTTTGCGATCATAAGGGCGCGCTCCGGCGAGACGGCCTGAATCGGCAAAAGGTACTGACCGACTTTCACGACGTAGAGCGACATGGGCGGGGACTCTCAGGAGGGCGGGGAAGAAAAGGGGGCATCCGAGCCCCCCGGCGACGACTAGCGACGTTGCTCGACCAGTTCGGCCATGCTCAGTTCGCTGTCGGCAAGATGCTGGGCAGCGTCCAGGGCCGCGTCAGCGAGGGCGCGGAGCCCATCGGCATTCAGGACGTTGGCCAAGATCATCGCTTCCTTGCCGCCCTCTCGCACGCTCAGTAGGCTATAGCCGCTGGCGGTCGTCCAACGTAAATCGCTGGTCAATCGGGTCGTTTTCATCGGCGCTTCCCTCCACGCCATCCACGCCGATCAGCGGTTTTGCCCGGTGTTGTAGCAGGGCACTTAACAGCTAAATCGTCGAGAAAATGGCGTATTCGCCGAGAAATTAGAAGCCGTGCCCCCAATTGAAGAACCGGGGGCTAAGGCGGCACTCGTAACGCGGGCAGAGATTACCGCTTCTGGATCTCGACGCAGATGCCGCCGGCGCGGAAGGCTTTGTGCATCCGCGTGAACCAAATCTCTTGCTTCCAGTGGAGATCCAGTGTTTCACAAACCCGCATCAGTTCCTTGCGGTTGTAAGTGCGGCACAACCACAGGCGGCTCGTCCAGGCGCCCGAGAAGCTGTCCTCGGTCGTCAGCAGGAACATCCGGCCGCCGGTCTGCAGGACGCGCGACATTTCGGCGAGGCCGGTCTCGGCGTTCGGCAAGTGTTCCAGCACGTAGCCGCAGGTGATGCAGTCGAACGAACCATCCGCGAACGGCAGTTGCGACAAATCACACGAGACAAACCGAGGTCGATCGCTCTTCAGGCGGTTGCGGGCCCGCCGCAACATTTGGCTGCTCAGGTCGGTGCAGGTGACCGAGGCGTCGGGATCGCCGTACTTCAGCAGGTGGCCGGCCAATTGGCCCGCGCCGCTGCCGACGTCGAGAATCGACTTGGCGCCCGTCAAATCGAACTTCCGCGAGCGGAAGACCCGCTCGCCGAGCGGAATGTGGAGCGAGAGCGTGCTGGCGACGGTGAGGAGGGCGCCCTTCGGCCCGCCGTAGGCTCGCGCGACCTTATCCCGGTACTCGTTGTAGCTCACACGGCGGATGAGGTCGTTCTCGATGAACCGATGGAGGGTCTTGCCGTCTCCCTTCGGTTTCCGAGCCTTGCGTGGCTTAATGGTCTTGGGCATTTGCCGCCGCGTCCTCAGCAGATAATGGCGAGTGATCTCGGCCTCCGGCCGGAAGGCCCGCCCTCGACAGGGCAAACGACGTGCCGCCGTAGCTCAGGCCCGGCTTCGGCCGCCGTTAGATGTACACTCGTCGGTTATAGATATACCACTCGAAAACCAGCACTGCCAGGGCCGCCAACAGGAGTCCGGTCCAGAGCTCTTTTCGCATCGGGGAGGGCGATTCGGCCTTCACGTCGTCGTAACCGATAGAAAGTGACGCCACTTCCTGCAGGCCCTCATCCCCCTCCTGGCGGGTGCGAAGCCGGATGTCGCTCTCCTGGCGGTCGAAGAGGTTGACCGCAAACCGAGCAACGGCCTCGCTCCCTGCTTGAACTTCGTACGCACCGAGCTGATCTGTCTCGTGAAACGCCAATTTTCCGGCTTTCGGCGCCTCGACCGGCCGGCGCGAGCCGTCGGGCAGGATGACGGCGAGCGCGCCCTTGGTTTCCGGCAAGTCGATCTCGGCCGGCTCGCCGGGACGGATCACTTGGTTTTGCCCCTCTTCCGACGCCCCGCCGAGGTACTGAAAAATGTTCAAACAAAAGTTAGGAAAGCTGAAGTATCGGGGCCAGTTAGTGTTCGCCGTCATATCGCCGTCGGCGTCGCGGCCGACGATCTCGAAGCCGAGCACAGCGTCCTCGAACCCGTCGCGGGGGGCGATCGCCATCAGCGGCCCCTTGGTCGAATCGATTAGCGTTTTGCCGCCCGCGGGAGGGCGGACGATGTGGCTGTTGATGACGCCGACGTTGCCGAGTTCGACCAGCGCGAGGAGCGGGTGGCTTCGCTGCCAGTCGATGATTTGCGGCAACTCGACCGGCGCCTCGGACGACTTTTCGGTCCAGCCGGGGAGGGGCGGCAGTCGGCCGATGAACAGCGTGTTGGCCAGCGGCATTTGCTCAGGCTTCTCGGGAGCGCACTGATCGAAAATCACGAGGTCGTAAGTCTCGGCGCCCATTCGCCGCTGGAAGTCGGGCGTGCCGATGGCCTCGGGCGAGACGACTTCGACTTTGCCAAGCCGCTGGGCCCGGCCGGTCGTCAGCGCGAGTTGCAACGCATTGTTGCCGGGGGTGACCAGCAGGATCCGCGATTGCTTTTGCGGATCGAGCACGGCGTAGCCGCGATTGTCGAGCGGCAGCCGATCGTTCGCGTCGGTCGGCGGCGTGAGCCGCGCTTCGAGCTTGCCCGTGGCTGCGGCGCCAAGATTGAAGGTGACGCCCGTGGCGTCGCCGTCGGGGACGGTGATCTCCGCCGCGTCGAGCAGTTGACCGTCGTGGTACAACTCGACGGTCGAGGTCTGCGGCTCGTCGCTGTAATTGGCGACTTGCACAAACGCCTGCCGATCTTCCGGCCGGGCGTCGTTGCGGCGAGTGTTGAACGCGGTGATTGCGAGGTTGTTCGTATCGAACGAGCCGATGGGGAGATACTTTGGTCGAAGATTGCCCATCGAGAACTCAGCGACTGGTCCGAAGCGACCGTCGCTGAAGATGTAAAGTTCGACCCGTTCTTGCGGAGCGGCCGCGGGCGTTTCGTCGGTCGGTTCGCTGCCATCAGCGCTTGCCGCCGGCGCCGAGTTCGCGAAACCGCCAGCGAGCTCGAGAGCGCCGCGGATATTCGTTGGCTTGGCGGTCGCGGTGATGTGGTCGAGGGCGTCGCGCAGCAACCGTTTGTTGTCGGTGAACTCTTGCACCACGTCAGGCTCGTCGTCGAATGCGATGATCATCGCCGACATGTCGGAACCCATCTGATCGATCAGCGAGCCGACGCGTTTCTTCGCGGCGTCGAGCCGTGTGCCGCCATCGCTATCACCGGTCGACATGCTGGCGGAACGGTCGATCAGGAAAACGAACTTTTGGCCGGTGAGCGATTCGCCGATCCACCCCGGCCGCAGCAGCGCCAAGATCGCGAGCCCGACGAGTAGTAGCTGCAGGAAGAGCAGCAAGCTTTGACGCAGCCGCTGCCAGAGGCTGTTCACGTGGAGGTCTTCGATCACCTTCGTCCAGAGATAGGTGCTCGGAACTTCCAGCGGCTGCCGCTTGAGCTTAAGGAAATAGAGGGCAAAGATCGCGGGCGGCACGATGCCGATCGCGACCCAAGCGGCGGGGCCAAGCGTGTTGCGGAACAGTTCGTTCATCGCACCAGCCCCCGACGCCGGAGGTGTTGACCAACGAGGTCCGCAACGGGCAGTTGGTTATTGGCGAGCATGTAGTGGATGCCGCGGCGGGTGCAGAACTCTTGCGCCCCACGCGTGAACGCTGTGAGCGTTTGCTGGTAGCGGGCAAGCAGCGGCGCGCTGACGGTGATCTCGGCTTCGTCGGCGTCTTCGCAGTCGACCAGTTTTAAGTCGCCTTTTACGTCAGGTTGGAGTTCCTCCTGCGAGAGGAGGTGAATCACGTAGCAGTCCATTTCGTGCGAGACAAAATAACGCAGGGCCGTTTCGTAGCCCTGCTTGTCCATCAGGTCGCTGATGAGCAGCACGATGCCTTTGCCGGGGTTGCGGATGCAGAAGTTCTTCACGCCCGCGGCGAGCGAGGTCTGCTCGCCCGCTTTGATCGCGTCGAGCTGTTGGAGCATCCGCCAGACGCTCGAACGCCCGCGCAACACCGGCCCGCGTTGCGCGGCCGATTGGCCGATAGTCTCGATCCGCACGCGGTCGGCTCGCACCAAACCAATGAAGCCGAGCGCGGCGGCAAGTTGCTTCGCGTACTCTAGCTTCGTCGGCGTGCCGAAATCCATCGACATGCTGGCGTCGATGAGCGTATAGAAGTGGAGGTCCTCCTCTTCCATGAAGAGCTTGACGATCAGCTTGTCGAGCCGGGCGTAAAGGTTCCAATCAAGCAAACGCAGATCGTCGCCGGCGACGTAGTTGCGGAAATCGGCGAACTCGACGCTTTGCCCTTTCCGCTTGCTGCGCCGCTCACCCTTCATTCGCCCGCGGAAGATCTTGCGGGTGACGAGTTCCAACCGCTCGAGCTGCGCGAGGAGCTCTGGCGTGAGGATCTCGGCTTTGGGCTTCGGCGTTGGCGTGACGGTTGGAGAGGACATGGCGAGCGTCAGGAACTCATTGGGGCGTTGGCATCGCCAAATTATTGCCGCATCTCAGCAGA
Organism: Lacipirellula sp.; assembly: GCF_965279485.1. Lineage (NCBI taxonomy): Bacteria > Pseudomonadati > Planctomycetota > Planctomycetia > Pirellulales > Lacipirellulaceae > Lacipirellula > Lacipirellula sp. Next base: position 5,179,256 of record NZ_CBDIIC010000002.1, on the reverse strand, counting down.
AGAGGAACTTCCTCACGCCACCTTCGCGTCTTCGCCCTTTTCGCTTACCTTTTTGAGGATCTCGGTGAGGACGTGGTCGGCGTCGATCCCCTCGGCCTGGGCTTCGAAGTTCATGATCACCCGATGCCGCATCGCGGGGATGAAGACGCGGCGGACGTCTTCGAAGCTAACGTTGTAGCGGCCGCCAAGGAGAGCGCGGACTTTGGCGGCGAGCGTTACCGTTTGGGCGCCGCGCGGGCTGGCGCCCCAGCGGAGGTATTGGTTCGTAATCGGTTGCGCGAACTGGCCCTCGGGGTGCGTCGCGAGGGTGAGCCGCACGATGTAGTCTTGCACGTGCGGGGCGATGATCACTTCGCGGACGAGTTGCTGCCACTTCACGATCTCGCGGCCATCCATCACCTTCTCGGGGCGAACGTCCACGCCGCGGGTGGTGCGGTCGATGATCGTCGAGAGTTCCTCGCGGCTCGAATAGCCGACGATGAGCTTGAAGAAGAAGCGGTCGAGTTGGGCTTCGGGGAGCGGGTAGGTGCCCTCTTGCTCCAGTGGGTTTTGCGTCGCCATCACGAAGAACGGTGGCTCCATCGGGAAGACCTTGCCAGCGATGCTGACCTTCTTCTCTTGCATCGTTTCAAGCATCGCCGATTGCGTCTTCGGCGTCGCGCGGTTGATTTCGTCCGCCAGGCAAATCTGCGTGAAGATCGGGCCTTTTTGGAATTCGAAGGTGCGGCGGCCGTCGGGGTTTTCGACGACCATGTTCGTGCCGAGGATGTCGGCGGGCATCAGGTCGGGCGTGAACTGGATGCGCGAGAACTGCAGGTCGAGCGTCTCGGCCAGCGTACGGATGAGGAGCGTTTTGCCGAGGCCGGGGACGCCTTCGAGCAGGCAGTGGCCGCCGACGAAGAGGCAGGTGAGCACGCCGTGGACGATGTCGTCGTGGCCGACGATGACGCGGCCGATTTGCTCGCGAACAGCTTTGTAGCGGGCGGCGAACTCGGCGGCTTGCTTTTCGATCGAGGCGCTATCGCTCATGTACCGTTTCTTTCTGTGAAGTGACGCTATACGGAACAGCGTTGCGGACCGGCAGCCCCAAGTTTCTCCGCGGCGGGGCGTGGGGGCAAGCGGAGGGGGAACAAACTCGCATTGCGCGGCGAGTTGCACGGAGAGCGCGGTTTCAGACGGGACGATCGTTCGCCGCAGCAGGGCGGACCGGGCAATCGATGGAATCATCAAAATCGCGCCATTCGAACTCACGGCGACTCACATTTCCGTTCGCAATCTGCCCCGGCACTCGACGTTCGCCGATCCGGGGTAAGAATTGGATTTTCGATATGATCAGCTGGTAAATCGCCGGCAGTCGACAGAGCGGCGTGGACGCCGAACGAGTGCTCCTTACCGAAACGTAACCCCTTTGCGCACAACCACTTTTGCCTCGTACGGCAAGCCTGCAGCAGCTTGACCGTCGACGGCGAGCAGAGATATAGTTCAGAGTCGTTATTCGTCAGTGGGGCAGCGCAGGGGTCGAGCGCTGCACGTCGGCCAGCGTATTCACGCCAGCGACTGGGATTCGGTCCGTACCTCAACTGAGTCGCTCCGCGCGCCGCCGACTAAATCGTTTGCACCCGCTCTGTCCGCCGAATTGACGGCCACCTCGTTGAGCGAACGCCCGCCTCGATAGATTGGATCTATGCCCCCCATCGTCATCAATCTCCGCAAGACCGAAGACAGCCGCGATGTGGTTCATCGCGCCGTGCAGACGTTGGCCGAGGGGAAGCTGGTCGTCTTTCCGACCGAGACCGTCTATGGGCTGGCGGCGAGCGCGCGGCGGGCCGACGGGGTGCGGCGAATTTTCGAAGCGAAGGGACGGTCGCACAACTCGCCGCTGGCGCTAGCGATTCGTAGCGTGGAAGATGCGATCGATTACGCTCCGACGCTGGGGGTGAAGGCGCAACGCCTCGCGCGGCGCTGCTGGCCGGGGCCGATCACGCTAGTCGTCAAACACGGTGAAGACGAAAGCCTGCTGCGGCAACTGCCGGCGGAAGTTCGTGCGGCGGTTGCTCCAAACGGCGAAGTCGGCTTGCGAGTGCCGGCCCATAGCGCGGTGCTCGACGTGCTGCACATGTTGGCGGGGCCGATCGCGCTGACCAGTGCCAATCTTTCCGGCCAACCCGATGCGGTGACCGCGGAAGAGGCGATTCGCAGCATCGGGCCGCATGTCGGGCTGGTGATCGACGACGGCCCTTGCCGCTACGGTCAGCCGTCGACGGTCGTGCGGGCTCGCGACGACTCTTACGAATGCCTGCGCGAGGGGGTCGTCCCCGCGTCGGCATTGGAACGGCTGGCCAGTATGTTGATTGTGATCGTTTGCACCGGCAACACCTGCCGCAGTCCGATGGCCGAAGTGCTGCTACGCAAACTCGTAGCGGAACAACTTGGCTGCAAGATTGAAGAAGTCGAACAGCGCGGCGTGCTGGTTTCCTCGGCTGGCGTGTCGGCGGCTCCCGGCGGCGGGGCGGCGCCCGAAGCAATTAGCACGATGAAGGAACGGGGGCTCGACCTCGTGCGGCACGAATCGCAGCCGCTAACGGAGAAGCTCGTCCGCCAGGCCGACCTCATTTTGGCCCTTACCGGCGCCCACCGGCAGGCGATCATCCGCCGCTGGCCCGAGGCGTCGACGCGGACGTTCCTCGTGCAACCCGACAATACCGACATTGAAGACCCGATCGGCTGCCCGATGGAGGTGTACGAGCAGTGCGCCAACCAGATTGAGGAAGCCCTCCGGCAGCGGGTTAAAGAGCTAAAGTTCACGTAGGGGCGAGGTGGGGCATTGGGGGGGTGAGTAGGTGAGTGAGTTGTGAATTTCACGATCGGACTGCCGGCTTTAGCAGGCAGTTTGCAGCGACGACAAACCCGTCACGGCGATCGATCAACTGAGTTTCGAAACAGAGTCAGAGTTTTCCTTTACGCAGCGACGCATTCGTTCCACATCTTCATAGGGCGTCAGTGCCATGCGCATCGCCATCGGCAGCGACCATCGCGGTTACCACCTCAAGGAGCAACTTATCGGCATGCTCCGTTCGAAGGGGCATGAAGTCCTCGACGAGGGGACGTGCGCGACTGAATCGGTCGACTATCCCGACTTTGCGGTCCTCGTCGCGAAGAAGGTAAGCCAAGGCGCCGCCGAGCGCGGCGTCCTGATTTGCGGCACCGGCATCGGCATGGCGATCACCGCCAACAAATTCTCCGGCGTCCGCGCGGCGCCCTGCAACGACGAAGTGACCGCCGAGATTAGCCGCCGGCACAACGACCTCAACGTCCTCTGCCTCTCGGCCGACATGCTCAGCCCGCGGACCGTCGAGCGGATGGTCGAAGTTTGGCTGACGACGCCGTTCGAAGGGGGCCGACACGAGCGGCGGGTGGAGAAGATCCACCAGCTGGAAAAAGAGCTGGGGTGCCCGTAGCGTCAGGTCTCGGCCGAATCATAAGGATGCAGCATGGGCTGGTTTGATTGGTTGAGGGCCGAGCCCGCCAACATCGAAACCTTGCCCGAAGCGATTTGGGTGAACGACGCCGCCAAGTACGCCGGCATCGCTGCGGCGGTCGATTCGATTTGCCAAACTTCGCCGCCGCCCCCCGCGCTGGCGTTGATCGCCCACTTCCCGCAGACGCTGCATACCTTGCGGCAGATTGCCGCGGAACACGCAGCCTCTTTTCCCATCGAAGTCCGGCTCGCCAAGGAACTGAGCGAGAGGGACTTCACCGTTTCGTCCGCAGGCGGTCGGCAGCCGATTGAAGTAATTGTTGCCGAACGGCACCCGCACGAGCGCGAGGACGCAGCCCTCGATGCGGCGTTGAAACGAACTCCCTACCAGTATCGCGTGAAGCATCACCATTCGTTTGACGACGCGATCTTCCAAATCGGCGGCTGGTCGTCACAGGCGCGCAAGGTGATGGAAATGCTCGGCATGAACGAGAGCGAACCGATCCACAGCAAGGTGGTCGTGCGAAAGCTGCGTCGACTGCAGCGGCGCGTTTCGCGACAAGCCACCAGCTCGCTGCCGGCCAATTCGGGCAGCGATTGGATGCGGCTCAATCTGCCAGCACTGTAACGGCACTCCGGCAGGCTGCCGCTACTTTACCAGCTGAGTGACCTTGAGCGGCTTCCCCAGTTCGTCGATCTCGGCCGTCATGAACGGCGTCTTCAGGTCGGCGCCGTACAAGTACAACTTCTTTTCCGCCGGATCGAAGAAGCCGGTGAGGCCCGAGGCGTACGCGACCACCTGCAACGGCGCCGCCGACGCGGCTGGAGTGGTCGCCTCGGCAGCGATGACAGGCTCCCGCCCCGCGCTCGTCAGCAACCCGCCAACTGCGACGCCGAGAAGAAGTGCAGCGATGTATTTCCGGTCCATTGAATACTCCTGAGATCCTGCGGGGACGTAAGCCTGCGAACGATTCGCTGGGCGGGAGGAGTTATAGCCAAAAAAATCGACAAAGAGCAATGAAAAAAGTCAACGCAGGCGTCGAACACCAAAAACGACGGCGAATTGGTTTACATTTGACGGTTTCGCCGCCATTATGGATGGGTGAATCTTGAACGGTGTTGCATAAACTATGCTTGAGCGGATCTTTCCCCTTCCCGGGGGCCGCTGAAGCGGACGGCCTCCGCCCCCCTGCCCTTCACAGTCCATCATGAAGCAACTGCTAATCAACAGCCTGCGTGAAGTCGACGAGCTTCTCCGCGGCGAACGGACGACGCCGCAACTGCTGGCCGAGAAAGGGCTCGACATCCGCGCTCGACGGATGGTCTTCGTCGTGATCGCGATGGGGATGATTTACGGCCTCTGCATGGGGAGTTTCTCGCTCCTTAAAACAGTGCCGCCGGCACTGGCCGACACGAACGATCGCTACATGCAGGTCTTCGCATCAGTGGTGAAGACGCCGGCCCTGTTTTTCCTGACGCTCCTCGTGACGTTGCCGTCGCTTTATGTATTCAACGCCCTCGTCGGCTCGCGGTTGCGGCCGCTGGGGATGTTCCGGCTGCTGTTCGCTTCGCTGGCAGTGAACACCACGGTGCTCGCATCGCTCGGGCCGATCGTCGCATTCTTCTCGGTAAGCACCAGCAGCCACGCGTTCATCGTGCTGCTGAACGTCGCCGTGTTCGCCGTGGCGGGAACGCTCGGGCTAATGTTTCTGCTGCAAACGCTCCATCGCATGACGGGCGGCGAAGAGCGGCGGAGCAAGCCAATCGCCGCGACAGCCGTGGTCGATGCGGTCGTAGTCGATGCGGCTGTCGACGACACCGTCGACGAAGTCGTGCTGACTCCCGTGGCTTCAGACGCCGCGCTGGAAACGAGCGCCATCGACATGCCGGAAGGCGAATTCTTCGCTCAACACACGCGAACGGTTTTCCGCTGCTGGGTGGTGTTGTTCGCCCTCGTTGGCGCCCAAATGGGCTGGGTGATGCGGCCATTCATCGGCACGCCGGAACTGCCGTTCAGTTGGTTCCGCGAACGTGATTCGAACTTCTTCGCCTCGGTGCTCGGCGCCCTGCGCAAAGTGCTCCTCGGGGACTAGCGCATGGTCTCACCACTCGCCTATGCCGACGACATCCTCCGCCGCGCGCCTTGGACGACGCAGTCCGGGGCGACGTCGCGAGCGCTACCCCGTTTGATTCTGAATTTGACGGCGTTCGCTTTTTTCTACGGCGCCGCGATGGGGACGTTTCGGCTGCTGGCGCGCGAAGACGAGTGGCTGAAACAGATTTTCTACTCAGCGGTGAAGGTGCCGCTGCTGCTCACCTGCTCGTTTGTCATCGGCTTGCCAAGCTTCTTCGTGCTGAGCACGCTGCTCGGCTTGCGGCGAGATTTTGCTGAATCGCTGCGGGCGCTCGTCGCCGCGCAGGCGGGGCTGGCGATCGTGCTCGCAGCGTTCGCGCCGTTGACGCTGCTGTGGTACGCCTCGTCGACAAACTACAACAGCGCACTGTTCTTCAACGGCATCATGTTCGCCGGCGCTAGCTTGGCTGCTCAGTACCTGCTCCGCGAGTTCTACCGGCCGCTGATCGCCCGCAATCCGCGGCATCGCAAACTGCTGATCGCGTGGGGCGCCATTTACATTGCCGTAGCGATTCAACTGGCGTGGCTGTTGCGCCCGTTCGTTGGCGCACCGCAGGCTCCCGTGGCGTTTCTGCGACCCGATGCTTGGGACAACGCTTACGTGGTGGTCGCGCGGCTGGCGCTGCGGATGATTGGGTTCTGAGACGCGACGTCGCAGAACAAGAGAATTTAACGCACTCCACGTCGCGCGGCGAGCGAGTAGGCTCTTGCGAGGGTTCGGACTGGTCGCTTAAGCGACCAGTCCAGCGGCGCGGCAGAGGGTTCTGTGCCGCGCGAGCTACGCGGACTGCTTGCCTGCCAGGGCTTTCAAAATCGCCGCGCGCAAGTCGCGGCCTTTGAGCGGCATCTTCGCCACGACGCGGCTGGGGCTCGCCTGGGCTTCGGGTTCGAGCACGGCGTGCCCGTCGCCGAGCAGCAGCACAGTCGGGATCAGCTTCGTCCGCATGTCGCCGCCGAGTTTATTAAAGGCGTCGAGCGCGTCGCGACCCAATTGGCCAGAGCTGAGCATGATGACGTCGAACGCCTTCACGTCGTCGTAAATCCGCTGAAACAGGCGTTCCGGGTCGGTCGTTACGAGGACGCGGTAGCCCTGCTTTTTGAACAGCTCGCGGAACAGGTCCTGCATCTTGTGATCGCCTTCGACGATCATCAGTTTGCGCGGCTCGCCGGCATCGTCCTGGCCTTCGAGCTTCACCTGCTCTTCGAGTAGCGCGGGATTGTCCTTGGCTTCGGCGACCTTTTTCGCGGCGACCTTCAAATCGGCGAGCATTTCGCCCGGCGTCTGATAGCGGCGGCTGGGGTCGAGTTCGAGCGACTTGGTGACAATCCGCGCGAGCGCCAGCGGCACTTCGGGCGCGACGTCGAGAATTGGCTTGATGTCCATGAATCGCGACTTGCTCAACCGTTGCGAGCGTTCGCGCGTTTCGGCGAGCGCCGGCTTGCCGCAGAGCATCTGGTAGTAGATGCAGCCGGAGAAAAAGATATCGCTTCGCGTGTCGTCCTTGCGGACGTTGGTGGCCCGTTCGAGCCCGGCGTAATCGATAGTCCGCGGATTCGCTTCGTCGGCTTCGGCGCCTTCGACCCCGGCGAGGCCGAAGTCGAGAATTTTCGCGTCGCCGTCGCTAGAGACGATGACGTTCGACATCTTCAGATCGCGGTGCGTGATTCCCTTAAGGAACCCGTAATTCAGCCCCGCCATCATGTCGGCGGCGATCCGCGTCGCGTGGAGCGGATCGAACTTGCCGCGCACTTTGTAAAAGTCGCGAAGGTTCTGCCCTTCGACGAAGTCCATCACGATGTAGTTGAGGGCGCCGCTCGAGACGACCTCGTGGATGCCGACGATGTTGGGGTGCTTGAGCTGCGCGCCAAGTTCCCCTTCACGCCGGAACAGGTCGCGTTTGTCATCCGCGCCGGCGCGACTGTAACGGGCGCGCAAGACCTTCACGGCGAACAGTTCGCCGGTGTGGATGTGCGTGGCGCGGAACACTCTCGCGAATGTTCCGGCGCCGACGCCGTAGAGGATCTTGTAGTCGCCATAGAGGAAGCCGTTGCGATGCCCTTCGATCAGCCGATCGAGCTGATAGTTGGTAAGCAAGCCGCGCCGGACGAGAGCTTGCTTGAACGGCTCGTAATCGACGGCGCGGGTGCCGAATTCGGCCCAGACGCCGTTAAGCTCCTGCTCGGAAAGGACGTTGCAGTCGACGGCCCGTTGCGCCAGCTTCTCAGCGGTGAGGGTAGTGGTCATGGCGCAGAAGAGGCCGCCTCGAAATCGACGCCGAGCGAGCCGTTAGGGGATATCAACGGAAAATGGGAACTGTTGGAGAGTCGACCGGTTGAGAGGGCGAACTCTCCGCGAGCGCCGTCCGCGCGACATTGCCCCGTGTCGCCAGCCGCCGCATGCTTACTCTTCCAACTTTAGCCGATATTCGTCACGTTCGCGACGCGTTGCTTCCAAATCGAACATGAGGTACTTCATGTCGAGGCGGAGCTGGCTGAGGGCGTCCTGGACGAGGGTGAGAATCCGGCGGCGGCGCTTGGTGCTTTCCATCACGGCGTCGACCAGCGGAGCGAGCTGAGCGGCGTAAGGCTCCGGCATGCCGTGGATCGCCTCCGACAAACGAAGGAGGTCGGCAGGGATCTGGTCTTGGCTGGTCGCGATCGAATCTGGCGTGTTGTTCATCGTGCGTCTCCGGGTGGCTTGCTGACGCCACCCTCTAAGGCACTGCTCGTGCCACGGTCATTCCAGACCAACGCCTACTTGCTGCAAAGCATTGTAGTGAAAAGAGTTAACGTGCAGCAAGCAATTGGCGGTTCGAGTCGTGCTGCCACCCTGCCTGTGGCGGAAACGCCTCGACTTGATCTGGCCCCTGTGCGGAAAGACTGATACAAGCACGAGTTACGTCGAGCCGCGTCGCTATCAGCGAATGTTGCCCTGCCGCAACATGGGTGCTGAAGGTCGACCGTCGGCGGGCGATCCCGGGAGAGCGAAGCCACATCCGCGTGCGGCTCCGTCATTTCTTGTCTGGCCACAGCGATTGTATGCATGGAGACGATAAAGCGAAGCTGGTGCGCATCGGTTTGTCGCTGGTGCGCAAGAATCTCAGTGCTTGCTGCAATACTTGCATGGGCGTTTTGCGGGGTTGCGCATGCGCAAACGTTCGAATCGTCGCAATCGTCCCCCGTGTTGCTGGACAATATGGATGGTGCGACGCCGGCGCTCCAACTGCTAAATCCGTCGTCCGAAATTCGCCTCCTCAGCCACACGATCGAGAGTGGTCGGCAGCGATTCGGGAAGGCCTCGGAGCGCATTTGCTTCGCGGCGCCGGCCGGCCATTCGGTGCAACTCGCCTACAACGTTCCGCAAGCCGTTATCCTTTCCGAAACGCGGCTCGCGGCACTGGTCTCGTGCAACCGCCCCGGCGCGCAGCTCGCCGCGATGGTGACCTTGCCGCGGTCGATTGACAAGGAAACCGGTGAACCCCGGCAGTTGCTCGTCCGCTCGGGAGAGAACGGCAAAGGTGGCGATTGGGAGCAGTTTGAGTTCAGTGAGCTCTCGCGCGAGTTGCCGGCTCAGGTGCGCGTCGCGCGGGCCAAGTACGGCGGCAACATCGACGAGCGCGGAGCGTTCGTCACGCAGATGGTGATCCTCGCCCCCGGCGGCCCCGGGGTCACCGAACTGTGGGTTGATCAAATTGCGGTGTACGGCGTGCTAAATGTCGGCGGCAAAGCGCCGGGCTCGGCGCCGAACGAAGTGCTGCCGGTGGCGGGCGTCATTCCCGCCGCCCATACGGCGCCGGCAACCGCCGCGCCGCCGGTCGCCGCCGCGAGTGGCAAGCCGCCCGTCGCGCCGCGGATTATTCAATGGCAAGGCGAGCCGCTGGCGTTCTTGCAGAAGCTGGGGTTCGATGCGGTGTGGATGGGGCGCCCACCCGTCGACAGCGAAATTGCCGAGGCGCGCCGCCTTGGCATGTTCATCATTTGCGAACCGCCAACGCCTGAGCAAATGCGAACGCTGCCGCTGGACGGCCGATTCTCGCAAGTGATGGCCTGGGATCTGGGCAAGCTCGCCGAACCGGGAGATCTGGAAGTCTGCCACCGCTGGGCACAGGCGATCGAGTATTACGAATCAGACCCGGCGCGGCCGGTATTACTGCGGCCGACCGGCATGACGCGCGAAGCAAGCAGGATTGCCGACCTGGTGATGATCGGCCGGCCGACCCTGGGTTCGTCGCTGCCGTGGCCGTCGTATGGGGCCTGGTTGGGGCAGCAGCGAAGGTTGGTGCGAGGCGGCACGCCGTTGTGGGTCAGCGTGGAAACGCACTGCGGCCCCCACTTTGGCGCCCAACTCGGCGCGATGCGCGGCACTGCCGCGGCGATTGTCCCGGCGACGTTTCACGAACTCTCGATGGCAACCTCCGCGGCGTTTGGCATTGCTCCGCGCGGCTTCTGCTTCCAATCGAACGCCAGCCTCGCGGGGGGCGAGCCCGAGAACCAAATCCGCGGCCTCGCCCTGGAGCTAACCAACTTGCGGCTGGGCCTAGCCGAACCGTGGCTGGCCGGCGGCAAATCAGTGACGGTGGCGCAATCCAGCCGCCCCGATCTCAGCGGGTTGGTCATCAAGGTCGAGCGTTCGCACCTGATCGTTCCAATGCGGTGGAGCGACAACTTCCCCGCACCCGCGGAACGATCGAAGCCACAACCGATCTCGTTCAAGCTTCCAGGCGTCCCTGAATCGTCCGATGCCTATCTGCTTTCGATCGCTGGCTCGCACCGCCTGCCCGCGAAGCGGGTCACCGGCGGCCTGCAGATCACCGTCGACCACATGCCCGACGACGCCTTTCTCCTCGTGACCGAGGACGGCTACGCTTACTCACACATTGAACGCTACTTGCGGCAACATGCGCCGCGGGCGGCACAAGCGAGAATCGACCTCGCAGCTCTCCGGCGGCAGCAAGCGGTCGAGGCGCTCGCCAAAATTCCAGGGATCGACGCGCGAGCCGAAATTGCCCCCGTTGACGCTCAGATGACGGCGGTGGCCGAAATGCTGCAGCGCGGCGACCATGCGGCGGTCTTCGGCTACGCCGCTGAGGCGGAGCGGCTGCTCGACGAATCGCTCCGCCGCGTCGCGGCGACGGTGGCACCGTCGCTGCCGGTGGGGTCGGCGCCGTTGCCACTCGATTGGACGACGCTGGCCGAGTTGCGGGCGCTTGAGGGCGCGCTGCCGACTGGTTCCTTGCCGCAATCGGTGCCGGGCGGCGATTTTGAAGACCTCAACCAAGTGCTGCAGTCAGGATGGCAGCGGTTCGAACGCCCGCCGATGGGAGTGACAACGGCGGTGCGGCTTTCGCCCGAGGCCCCCGGCCAAGGCGCCTACTGCCTGGAACTGCAGGTCCAGAGCAACCTGGCCGATTCGACGCCCCCTTCTCTGCCGGCGGCGCCGGTGTGGGTCACCTCGCCGCCCCTGCAAGTCCCGCCAGGACATCTGCTAGAAATCAGCGGCTTGGTAAGGGTGCCAGAGCCGCCGCTCGGTTCGAGCGATCCGCTGCTGATTTTCGACTCGGTCGGCGGCAGCGAAGGAGCGATCCGGATCGAATCGTCGCCCGAGTGGCGGCCGTTCCGGCTGCTTCGCGCACCGACGCCTGGGGCGGAGCTGCGACTGACGATCGCCCTCGGGGGGATTGGCCGCGCTCAAATTGACGGGCTGTCGGTGCGGTACGTGCCGCTCCAGGCTCCGAGCGTCGCGCAAACGCCGCGTTGAGCCGATCGACTCTGGGCATGCTCTCGCATGCCCTCTAGCCCCGGGCTCCGTCCGGGGGTGGGTTCCCATTCCGTCTGGCGATGTCGCGCGATGTGGTGGCCGACCCCCGGGCGGAGCCCGGGGCTGAAAAGCGCTGTCGCGCTGCGGGCTGTACCGGTTGTGTGGCACAGGTTAACGCCAGGGCTGCTTTCCCCAGCGGAGAGCCGCATCCAAGCGGTCGCCGCTCCTTGTCGCTGATTTGGCCGCAACTTATACTCGGCGTTTCACTTGGAGCGAGTTGAGGACGCCTGGAAGCGGCCTATTACGGTCGCTGAACCATCGCGCTCTCTCCGTCGTAGTGCGTGTTACGCCGGATTCTCGCTCGCGTGGCGGCGAATGCCGCCCTCGGGGCCCGCCGATCTCGAACGAGCCATTTTCTTTTCCGATTCGCTGACCCACGACTGCGCCTATGAGCGACGAAATTATTCTCCAAACGCGGGCCCTTTCGAAGGTTTACCGCGACTTCTGGGGCCGCCAAAAAGTCCGAGCCCTCAAAGGTCTCGATCTCGAAGTCCGCCGCGGCGAGGTCTTCGGCCTGCTCGGGCCGAACGGCTCGGGCAAGACGACGACGATCAAGCTGCTGCTTGGGCTGTTGTTCCCGACGGAAGGCGAAGCGCTCGTCTTCGGCAAACCGGCCAGCGACGTCGCTAAGAACGAACGCCTTGGCTACTTGCCCGAAGAGTCGTACCTCTACCGGTTTCTAACGGCGGACGAAACGCTCGACTTCTACGGCCGATTGTTCGACATGCCCGCCGAGGTCCGCCGCCAACGGATCGACGAGCTCATCGAAATGGTCGGCCTACAAAAGGCCCGCAAGCGGCAGCTGCAGGAATACTCTAAGGGCATGACCCGCCGCATCGGCTTGGCTCAGGCTCTGATCAACGACCCCGAGCTGATCATGCTCGACGAGCCGACGAGCGGCCTCGACCCGATCGGCACCCGCGAGATGAAGGACATGATCCTGCGTCTCAAGGACGAGGGGAAGACGATCGTCATGTGCAGCCACTTGCTGGCCGACGTGCAGGACGTCTGCGATCGCATCGCGATTCTGCACCAAGGCGAGCTGAAGGAACTGGGCCGCGTCGACGAGCTGCTGAAAGTGGCCGATGTCACCCAGTTGAAGGCGAAGAATCTTTCGGTCGATTGCCAGAACGAGTTGCGCGACGTCATCGCCCGCCATCATGGCGAGTTGATTTCGCTCGACAACCCGACGACGACGCTCGAAGAGCTGTTCCTGGAAATCGTCCGCGACAGCGAGGCCCGTCCCGGTCGCCGAGCGGGAGCAAAGTAGAGGGTTCAGGCGTTAGGGTTCAGGGTTCAGGGAATACATCTGCTTTCTGAACCCGTGAACCACAGCATTACCGCAACGATGTTGGTCTTATCTTCCTGAACCCCGAACCCTGAACCCTACCCCCTCTGCCGATGGTCGTTGAACAACAACTACTTCCGTACTTTCAGTGGCTGATCACCGGCGGCAATGGCCAGATCGGGGCGCTGGCAAGTTTTGCGCTGGTGTTTGTCGGCGTCGCCATGGCGGCGCTGGTCATCGGCTACGCGATCTCGGCGTCTCGCTACGGCTTGCTGCGCGGCGGCGACGTCACCTACAAGACGGTCAGCGAGGGGCTCCGCGAGCTCGTCCAAACGTCGCCCCGCCGCGTCTGGGCGATTGCCCGGCTGGCGATCAAGGAATCGATGCGACGCCGCGTCGCCGTGGCCCTCGGCGTCTTCTTCCTGGTGCTGTTGTTCGCAAACTGGTTCCTCAGCACGAGCCACCAAGATCCAGCTCGGCTTTACCTTAGCTTCGTTCTCACTGCTTCGACGTACCTCGTGCTGGGCGTTGCGCTCCTCTTGAGTGCATTCAGCCTGCCGGGCGATTTCAAGTCGAAGACGATTTACACCGTCGTCACGAAGCCGGTTCGCGCGGGTGAAATCATCCTCGGCCGCATCATTGGCTTCTCGATCGTGATCACCGTGCTGCTGGCCATTATGGGCATCGGCAGCTACATCTTCGTCGTTCGCTCGCTCGATCACTCACACGGCGTTGAAGCCGAGAGTTTCGAAATCGTCACTGCCCCGGACGGCTCTGCCGCCGGCAAGAAGGGAAAGACGACCCGCGACGCCGATCACCGCCACGAGTTCTCGCTCGACGCAGAAGGTAACGGCGAGACGACCGTCGAGAACGGTCACACTCACATGGTCGAGTCGATTGGCGACGACAAGTACCGCGTCTCGCCGCCGCTCGGGTTTATTCGCGCCCGCGTGCCGCAATACGGCAAGCTTCGGTTCATCGACCGCGGCGGCGCCGCGAAGGACACTGGCATCAGCGTCGGCAACGAATGGGCCTACCGCAGCTTTATCGACGGCAACACGCCGGCGACCGCGATCTGGACCTTCGACAACGTCACCGACGCTCTCGATGCAGGCGTGCCGGAAGACGAACGAGCGCTGAGACTGGCGCTCACCGTCCGCGTCTTTCGTACGCACAAGGGGATCATCGGCCAAGCGCTGCAAGGGACCATCCAACTCCGTAATCCAGAAACGCAGCTCACCAGCGAACCGCTCAGCTTCGATGCTCAAGACCAGCAGGTCGACGAATTCAACATTCCGCGGAAGCAGTACTCGCAGGCACGGCAAGAGATCGACCTCTTCAAAGACCTGGTAAGCAAAGAGGGCCAGATCGAAGTCCTGGTGAAGTGCCTCGATCGCGGCCAGTACTTCGGCTTCGCTCAGGCCGACATGTACATCCGCCATCCCGACGGCTCGCCAATCGCAAGCTTCGTGAAGGTCTGCATGAGCATCTGGGTGCAAGCCGTCATCGTCGTGTCGGTAGGCGTCACGATCAGCACGCTGGTGAGCGGCCCGGTGGCGATGCTGTTCGTCGTCGGCTTCATCATCCTCGGCTTCTGGCGGCAAGACTTCGTCGACATCGCCACGGGCAAGTCGTACGGCGGCGGCCCGGCCGAATCGGTCGTTCGTATAGCCACGCAAGCAAACGTCATGACGGCGCTTGACGACACGCTGCTCAACAACCTGGTGAGCGGTTTCGACCGGTTCTTTGCGAAGCCCATCATGTGGGCGGTCGCCCAGTGCTTGCCCGACTTCAGCGCGTTCAGCACGGTTCGGTATGCAGCCGACGGGTACAATGTCCCGTGGGATCGAGTCTTCCAGGACATGACAGTCTGCATCGGCTACGTGGTAGGCCTGTCGATTTTGGGTTACTTCCTGCTGCGGACCCGGGAAGTCGCTAAGTAAGGATCGGCTGCCGCCAGACGCGTAGCCAGCCGGATGCTGCGGACGAATCGAACCAAAGTCGACGCCGCTGCGAAGGATAGCTAGCTCCGAACGTTCAGATCAACGCGGTCAGCCAAATGCCTGACCAATCGAGGTAAGCGATGAACTCCAATAGCTCCGCCTTCCGCAAGATCGTCTACGTGCTCATCCTGATGATGATCGCGGCGCCGATCGTTTGGCTCGGCCGGCCCTCAAGCCCCGGCGATCAAGGCGGCGTGCTCGCGAAGGAGCGAACCGAAGCTCGCCTTGGGCAAGCTGACCTCGGCGCCATCGACCCCGCGAGCGAAACCATCCGCCTCGCGACGCTCGGACTCCGCGGCATCGCCGTGACGATGCTCTGGAACGCCGCCAACAACTACAAGAAGACCGAAGACTGGACCGCGTTCCAATCGACGCTCGAACAACTCGCCCGCCTGCAGCCTTACTTCATCAAGGTGTGGCAGTACCAGGCCTGGAATCTGTCGTACAACGTTTCGGTCGAACTCGACAACGTCCGCGACCGCTTCTACTACGTGAAGCAGGGCATCCAGTACCTGCTCGAAGGGGTCGGCTACAACCGCGACCATCCTCGTCTGCTCGACGACCTCGGCTGGTTCACCGGCAACAAGGTCGGCCGCGCCGACGAGCACGAGATCTACCGCAAGCTCTACAAGCTCGATGAAGAGCTCAACCCCGACGATAACCCAGCGCTCCGCGACAATTGGTTGGCGTCGAAGCGTTGGTACGAGCAAGCCGTCGCGGCGGTCGACGAAAAGGGTCAGTCCCTGTCGACGATGAATCCAACGACCTTTTTCGATTCGCCGGCGCGTTCGCAAATCAGCCACGCCGAAGCCCTCGAAGAAGAAGGCACCTTCGGCGAAACGGCGAAACGCGCGTGGCGCGAAGGCGCCCGGCTCTGGAAGGAGTACGGCGACCGCGAGATGAAGTCGACCGACGATTTCCTGATCGCGCTCAACGACGAAACGAAGTGGAAGCTTGAAGCCGCTCGCCTTCGCAACGAGCTTGATGCACTAAGCCCGGGCATTGAGCAGAAGATGAAAGACGACGCTCAGGCGGAATTGACGCCTGATCAGCGCCGCGTCTGGGAATCTTCGCCGATGAGCCCGACGCCGGACGAGCAAAAGTGGCAGCAAGAGGCTTCGGCGTTGATGGACGTCACGGTCGCGAAGATCGCCGCGCGAATCGCGAAAGATCAGCCAGACAAGGCCGCTCAGGCGCAGAGCTTGGCGACTCGCATCGAAGACGCGAATCGTCGCGCCAATCTGATTGGCAGCAATCGCGACGTTGCGAACTACGAGTATTGGCGGATCCGCTGCGACCTGGAGCAGACTCCCGAGTCGCTCAAGGCTCGCGAACTTGCGCATCAGGCGGCGCTGCGGTTCAAAGACGCCGATCCGGAAGCGGCGATGGGACTCTACGAACAATGCTTCGTCGAGTGGGGCAAGGCGCTCGATCAGTTCCCGGAAATGCCGCGTGATTCAACCACCGGCGGCGATCTCATGGAGTTTATTGACGCTTACGCGAAGGTGTTGGAGCAACTCGACTTGAGTCTCGAAGACGAAGAAGTCGCCAATCGGTTCGCCTTATGGGAATTGCTGGAAATCAATGATCAGTCGCGGAAGTACGATGGGGCGATCGCAGCTCACAAAGCTCGCGAAGCCGGCTTGCCTGTTCCGAAACCTGGCGAGCAGAAGACCGGCGAACCCGGTTCGCTGATCAATCCGGCCGAAGCCTTACCGCAGTGATCGGCTGGCTAGAAACAAACTGAAGTCGAGGGGTGTTAGCTCTAGCGATTTTCAGTAGCATGATGGGCGTTCGCCCGAACAACTTCAAAGCGTGGCGAAGACGTTGCTTCTTCGCCACGCTCTTTTTTTAACGCTTCGCTGATTCCCGTCCTCGTCCGCCCTTTCCTGCCGCTCAGCGCATGGAGCCGTGGCTTGTCTGACTCCTCGCGCCAATTAGGCGATTCGTTGGCCCGTTGGGCCCCGGTGCTTGCCGTCGGCGGCGCGATGGTCGCCGCCGGACCGCCGGACGGGCTCACGATGAACGCTTGGTGGTTTGCCTCGGTCTTCATCGCGACGATCGTCGGCTTCCTCACGCGCCCCCTGGCAATGGGGCCGCTCGTTCTCGTGGCCTTGTTGACGTTGCTGTTTGCTGGTGCGTTCGGCACAGGCGCCAAAGCGGTCGAGGGCATGTTGAGCGGCTTCGCCGACGCGACGGTCTGGCTCGTCGTCGCGGCGTTTTTGCTGTCGGGAACGGTCGTCCGCACCGGCTTCGGCCGGCGGATCGCACTCATGCTGATCCGCTCGCTGGGGCAAACGACCCTGGGGCTCGGCTACGCAATCGCCGGCAGCGAGTTAATCCTCGGCCCGATCATTCCCGCCGCCACAGCTCGCGGAGGCGCCGTGATGGCGCCGATCGTCAATTCGCTCGCTCTCGCGCTCGGCGCTACGCCCCACGGCGAACGTCGCCGCACCGGCGGGTACTTGGTGCTCTGCGGGGCGCACGCCAATCTCATCGCGTCCGCGATGTTCTTCACCGGCATGGCGGCGAACCCGCAGCTTGCGATCTTCGCCCGCGATGCGCTCGGCGTCGACGATTGGGACTGGATAAATTGGCTTCGCGGCAGTTGGCCGATGGGGCTAGTCGGCTTCGCGCTGCTGCCATGGATCTTATTCAAACTCCACAAGCCCGACCTCACTCACTCGCCCGAGGCGCGGCAGGAGGCGGTCGACGAATTGAAGGCGATGGGCCCTTGGAGCGGCAAGCAAATCGCCGTCGGCTTGCTGCTCGTGGCAATGGTGATCGCCTGGGCCCTCGAGCCCTACCATGGCGTCTACGCCGCTGGGATCGCCCTCGCCGGAATTGCCGTCATTCTCATCCTGAATATCGACCGCTGGACTGATCTTACCGGCGATCGAGCCGCTTGGGATTCGCTCATTTGGCTCGGGGGCCTCGTCGGCATGGCGAAGTATCTCAAGAGCGAAGGAGTCATCGACTGGTTCGCCGCGCTCATGAGAGACCAGGTCGTCGGCCTGCATGGCGTCACCGCCGCCGTGGCGCTTGGGCTGATTTACTTTTTCTCGATGTACGCGTTCTCGATGATGACCGGACACATTATGGCGATGGCGGGGGCGTTTTTCGTCGTCGCCCACGCCGCGGGCAGCCCGGCGATGCTGATCATTCCGATGATCTCGTACTTTTCGAATCTGTGCGGCTGCCTGACGAACTACTCTACCGGGCAGGTCGTCATTTACTCCGGCTTCGACTACGTGACGACCCGCCGCTGGTTTGCCGTCGGCTTCGGCGTGGCGGTGTTCCACCTCGTCGTGTGGCTCGGCATTGGGCTGCCGTATTGGAAGCTGATTGGGTGGTGGTGAGGGCTGCCGAGAGGGGATTTACCGGCTCTAGCGGTTGCCCGGAGAGGCCGGCAGTGCGAAGTCATCGCCCCTTTTGCGGCCGTTCGGTTATAATCGAAGAGTCGTTTTGGCCCGCTGCCGCAGGTCTCTCTTCATGCCGGAATGTCCTCTCAGGTCGCTGCGTCTTCGTTTCGGCGCGGTGCTATGCGCCTTGCTGGCGATTGGCGGCGTTGCTCAGGGTGACGCCGTCTCGCCCGCGGAACTCGCCCCCGTCAGCTACCAGCGCGAGGTACTGCCGATTCTGCGCGCCAACTGCCAAGGTTGTCACCAGCCGGCGCGACTCGAAGGGGGCGTCGATCTGACGGCCCGTGCAGGCTTGTTTGGCGCGGGCGATAGCGGCCTCGCCGTCGTGACGCCCAGCAACGTCGACGCGAGCGAACTGCTCGCGCAAATCACACCCGATGAAACCGGCGCGGCCGCGATGCCGAAGGATGGTAAGCCGCTCGCTGCTGAGCAGATTCTGCTGCTGACGCGGTGGGTCACGGAAGGCGCCAAGATCGATGCCGAATCGGACCGCCCTCACTTCGACGCCGAGCACCCGCCGACATACAGCAAACCGGCGACGATCACCGCGCTCGACGTTTCTCCGGACGGAGCATTGATCGCCGTTTCGGGCGTCAACGAAACATTACTGCTCGATGCGAAAGCCGCCGCCCAAGGCGAGCGCCTCGTTGTGCGCCGCTTGATTGGCTTGTCGTCGCGCGTCGAATCGCTCCGCTTCTCGCCCGATGGGTCGAAGCTTGCCGTCGTCGGCGGTCAGCCGGGCGAACTTGGCGAGTTGCAAATCTGGGACGTCGCGGGCGGCGAGTTGCTTGTCTCGCGCACTGCGACGGCCGACACACTGAGCGGCGCTGCGTGGAGTCCCGACGGAAAATCGATTGCCTTCGGCGGCTCCGACAGTAATCTCCGCGTCGTCGCGGCGGAAGATGGCGTCCAGCAAATTGAACAAGGCGCCCACTCCGACTGGGTGCTCGACGCAGTGTTCTCCGTTGACGGCAAGCATGTCGTCACGGGCTCGCGCGATCAGACGCTTAAGCTCGTTGAAACAGCATCGGGCCGCTTCGTCGACAACATCACGGCCGTCTCGCCCGGCGTTCCCGGCGGACCGATCTTCGCGATCGCTCGTCACCCGCAACGCGACCTCGTGGCGGTCGGCGGCGGCGAGGGAATTCCGCGAACCTACATGATGCACCGCGTCGTCGAGCGGAAGATCGGCGACGACAGCAATCTTGTGCGGGCCTACCCCGCGATGCCGGGCCGCATCTTTGCCGTGGCGTTCAGCCCCGACGGCACGCGCCTCGCCGCGGCCAGCAGCCACGAGGGGCGCGGGCATGTACAACTCTTCAATGTCCCCGACGCGCTGCTGCCTCCGGATGACGTGAAGCTGATTCAAGGCAAAACAGTCGACCAACGCTCGCCCGAAGAAAAGGCCCGCATCGAAGCTTACAACCGCGACGGCGCCGAGCTGGTGGCGACCGCGACCGGCGAGTTGCCGCCGGTCTACGCGATTGCGTTTCAGGCTGACGGCAAGGGCCTCGTCACCGGCGGGGCTGATGGCGTGGTAAGAATTCACGCGCCCGAAGATGGACGACTCCTGGCGGAGTTCAATGCGTTTGAACTGACGCTCGTTGACGCCGCCGCGCCGATCGCCGCCGACGCCAATCAGCCGCCAGTTGAATTCCTCACCGACGTGATGCCGGTGCTCGCCAAGCTCGGCTGCAACTCGGGGACTTGCCACGGTTCACGCGAAGGGCAAAACGGTTTTATGCTGTCGCTCCGCGGGTACAACCCGCTGGGCGATCATCGTGCGCTCACCGACGATCTGGCCGCTCGCCGCATCAACCGCGCGGATCCCGCGGCAAGCTTAATGCTGATGAAGGCGATCGGCGCCGTGCCGCACGGGGGCAACGCCGTCACCGAAGTCGGCTCGCGGCGGTATGAAGTCATGCGTCGGTGGATTGCCGAGGGCGCCCGCTTTAATCCCGACGCCCCAAGGGTCGTGTCGATCGCGCTCGCCCCGCAAAACCCGGTGGTGAACGACACCGACGAAACGCTCGCAATGCAGGTGATCGCCCGCTACAGCGACGGCAGCGAACGCGACGTTACCGAGGACGCCTTCATCGAAAGCGGCGATACCGAAACGGCCACCGCCGACGCGACTGGACGGGTGACCGCCCTCCGCCGCGGCGAAGCGCCCCTGCTCGCCCGTTACGAAGGCGCCTACGCGGCGACGACGCTCACCGTAATGGGCGATCGCGAAGGGTTCGCTGCGGAGCCGCAGCCGGTTTACAACCACATCGACGAACTCGTCGACGCGAAGCTCGCTCGCATGAAGATCGCCGCGAGCGGACTTTGCACCGACCAAGAATTCTTGCGACGCGTCCACCTCGATCTCACCGGCCTGCCGCCGACGGCCGACCAGGTGCGGGCGTTTCTCGCCGACGATCGCGACAGCCGCACGAAGCGCTCCGCCGTCATCGATGAATTAATCGGCAGCGACGACTTCATTGAGCATTTCACGAACCGCTGGGCCGACCTGTTGATGGTGAACGGCAAGTTCCTCGGCAGCGAAGGCGCCGCGGGCTTCCGCCAGTGGATCCGCACCGCCGTCGCGGAGAATCGCCCGTACGATCAATTCGTGCACGAGATTTTCACGGCCGCCGGTTCGAACCGCGAGCATCCGGCTGGTTCGTACTTCAAGGCGCTCCGCACGCCCGACCTGATGGCGGAGACCTCGACGCAGGTCTTCCTCGGCGTTCGTTTCAACTGCAACAAATGCCACGACCATCCATTTGAAAAGTGGACGCAAGACAACTACTACGGTTGGGCGGCGTACTTCGCCGACGTGAAGCTGGAGAAAGATCCCGCCAGCGGTGATCGCACCGTGTCGGGTTCCGCGGTCGAGGCGGCGCAACCGCTGTTTGAGATCGTCGCGGATACTCCCGGCGGCGTGATGACGCACCTCCGTACCGGCAAGCCGGCCCCGGCGAAGTTCCCGTTCCCAGTGAAGAGTCCCCGCACCGAGAATGAGCAAGCGAATCAAACGCTCCGCCAGCAGGCTGCCGACTGGATCGCCTCCGCCGAAAACCCGTACTTCGCCAGCAGCTACGCCAACCGCGTGTGGGCTCACCTGCTCGGCGCCGGCCTCATCGGACCGATCGACGACATCCGCGCCGGCAACCCGGCGACCAACCCCGAGCTGCTCGCGTACCTCACCGACGAGTTCGTCGGCAGCAAGTTCGACGTGCGGCAACTCATTCGCCTCATTTGCAACTCGCGAACGTATCAGCTCTCGCACCAAACGAATCGCTGGAACGCCGACGATCTGCGGAATTACTCGCACGCCCTGCCCCGTCGGTTGCCGGCCGAAGCGCTCTACGACGCGGTTTTCCGCGTTGTTGGTTCGAAGTCGCAGTTCCCCGGCGTGCCGGCGGGAACGCGGGCGGCGGCGCTGCCTGATTCGATGATCGAAGTCGAAAGCGGCCTGCTGTCGAAGCTCGGCCGCCCCGCCCGCGAGAGCGGCTGCGAATGCGAACGATCGAGCGATCTGCAGCTTGGGCCCGTGATGGCGCTGCTCAACGGACCGACGTTTGCTGCGGCAATCAGCGATCCTGACAGCGAGCTGGCGAAGCTCGCCGCGGCGACCGCAGACAACGAAAAGCTTGTCGACGAAGTCTTTGTGCGCGTACTGAATCGCGCACCGACGCCTGAAGAACGATCAGCCGGCGTCGAAATGCTTGCCGCGCCGAGCGATGAAGGCGCCGTCCTCGCAGCGGCCGTCGCCGCGCGGGCTGCGGCGCTCGAACCGGGGTTCAATGCGTGGCGGGCCGCGAATCGACCGGTCGAATGGAAAACTCTCGCGGCACTCGGAGCGACGCCCAGCATGGGCGCTACGCTCACCGCCGTCGACGATGGGTCGATTGTTTCCACCGGCGGCACGGGGCTAGGGACGTACAAACTCACGTTCGAGGCGCCGCTCGGCGAAATCCGCGCGATCCGTTTGGAGACGCTTGCTGACGACCAGTTCCCCGCCCGCGGCCCCGGCCGGGGGCCAGACGGCAACTTTGTGCTCAGCGAGATTCGGGCGTTCGCGTCTGACGCGGCGTCGCCCGATAAGCTTCGGCGCTTGAAATTCCGCACCGCCGAGGCTGATTTCGGCCAGGACGGGTACGACGTCGCGCGGGCCATCGACGGCAAAGCCGAAACCGGCTGGGCGATTGCTCCGCAGTTCGGCCAAACGCACACGGCGATCTTCACGCTCTCGCGGCCGCTCGTCGCTCGAGCGAGAACGCGAATCACCATCGAACTTGATCAGCAGTTCCTCGGCGGCAATCATTTGCTGGGCCGGGTCCGCATCGCCACCACCGCCGCCGAAGCCACCCTCACACAGCCTGAGCAGCCGGCGCCGTGGCGAGCCCTCCTTGCCGCGCGTGAGCTGAGCGAGCCCGAGCGAGCCAAGCTGCTCGGCCATTACCTGCAGAGCGACGCCGAGTATCGCTCGCTCGAAGAGGCGGCCCGCCTGCTCGCCAATCCGCGACTCGCAGCGGTGCAGGATCTTGCATGGGCGCTCATCAACAGCCCGGCGTTCTTGTTTAATCACTAATCCGCCTTGCAGCCGGTAAACTCGCCTGCGATGCAGTTGCCAGCACGCTGGCAAACGAGTGCTGTAAGCAACCGCGCCGCGCCGTCATCGCTTGGCGCCGCTTGCACCCGCACAATCGTCAAGCTTTCGCACACACTAAATCTTCCGTGCGGCCCCGTCCGATGAGGATCCGGCAGACGCCGCGCTCCCGCGCCGAGGTACGCCTCCGCGCGCTGGTCGGCGTTCGATCCGCAGTCGCCCGCCCCTTCCCGCCGCCTGCCTCCGCTATGCCACCCTCTACGCCAGCGTGTCGCCGCGTCTGCTGCGTGGAGCGTATGGAATCGCGGCTGCTGATGGCCGTCGATTTGGCGCCGCCGCTGCAGCAACCCGCCGAGTCCGTGTTGTTCCCCGATGGCGACCTGTTCCTTCCCGGCAGCATTGCCGGTCGAGTGGTCGCCGTCTCCGCAGCCAATAGCCAACCGGTCGCCGGCGACGCCGGCATCAGTGGCGTGCGGATCGAACTCCTCGCCGACGACGGTCGCGTCGTGGCCGAGACGCTAACCGACGCCGAGGGACGCTACGACTTCCCCGCGCTCGAACCAGGCGTCTACGCGATCCGCGAAACGCAGCCAGTCGGTTATGACGACGGGCCCGAGTGGCTTGGCATCAGCGGCGGGTGGAGCGAAGCGAACGATCTCATCAGCCAGATCGTCGTGATGCCGGGGGACGACCTCACCGGCTACGATTTCGCCGAGCGGTTCGCAGAGGTCGACGAAGCGGAGGAACCGACGCCCAACGAGCCGACGCCGAATCCGACGCCGATGCCGATGCCGATTCCCGAACCGGAGCCGCCGCTACCCGCGTCGCCGTGGGCCGGGTTCGTTTTGCCGCTGACGATCGAGGAGTCGCAGCCTGTTGCCGCTGCCGTTGAGCAACAAAAGGTCGTCGAATCGCCCGCGGCTGCAGCCGACAATGCAAGCCCGCTGTCGCGACGCCGCGCTGACAAACAATACGCTGGCGGCGGCGATGTGCAGAACGAGTCGAAGCTCGACCTCGACGCAGCGATCAGCGAAGGTTATGAGCTGCTGACGATGCTGTTCGACGTCTTCGCGGCGAACGATCAGCCAGGCGCCGCATTCGCGCCCGCCGCCCACGAAGAAGCAGAGCCAACCGAAAAGGCTGAACGGGACGCGGCGCGCGAACAGGCGTTTGAGCTGCATGCCGCTCCGCCCGTCGCTGAAGTCGCGACGCCTCCGGCCACGCAGCCTGGAAGCACTCCGGTGGAACGCACCGAGACGTGGCGGCAAGTCGCCAGCAAGCCAGCGGCTTAACCCACTTCGGGCGCGGCCCGGCCAGGTCCGCGATGACTCACCCACTAATCCGCCGCCACTGGGGAGCGCTCGCCGTCGCGGCAGTCGCCGTGGCGATGGTGGTTGCGGTCCGCCTCGAGGGCCGCGTCTGGTTCTGCGAATGCAATCGCCTGCTGTTCTGGGTCGGCGACGCGAATAGCAGCCACACCTCGCAGCATCTGCTCGACCCGTACAGCTTCACCCATTTTCAGCACGGGCTGATTTTCTACTGGGCGCTCGCGTGGCTCGTCCCGCGCTGGTCGTGGCAGGGACGACTCGTGGCGGCGACCATGATCGAAGCGTTGTGGGAAATCGTCGAGAACTCTGAGTTCGTCATTAACCGCTATCGCGAAGCGACTGCGGCGCTCGGCTACACGGGCGATTCGGTGGTCAACTCGCTCGGCGACCTGCTCTCTTGCGTCATCGGCTTCGCGATAGCCGGCCGTATCGGCTGGCGGTGGACGTTAGCCCTGTTCGTCGGCATCGAAGCAGGGCTGCTACTCTGGATCCGCGACAGCCTCTTGCTCAACGTGCTAATGCTCTTTCGGCCGGTTGAAGCGATCAAAAACTGGCAACTTGGCCAGTGAGCAGCAACGTTAGCGACTTTCAATCAGCTAGCCCAGCGACTGTTGCTGCAACGCAAGAAAAACGCATACCCACGCGAATCGACCAGAATTAAATTAGTCATCCGCGAAGATTGGGGGCGTTCTCGGGCTGAACTATTTCAACAGTTGCCAACCCGTCACCACGATGCCGAGCGGCACCAGGTAGTAGACGAACAGCTCAAGCCGGCCGCGGCGGAGCATTCGCAGAAGAACCCAAAGGGCGGCGATGCCGACTAACATCGAAACGATGAAGCCAAGGGCGAGCGTGGGAATGGGGGTGCTCGTAGTTCCTTTATCGACCGCGTCTTTGATCTTCAGCAGTCCGGCGCCGCCGATAACGGGTATTGCCATCAAAAACGAGAACGTCGCGGCCGCCTCGCGGCGCAAACCGAGTCCGACGCCGCTCGAAATCGTCAGACCGCTCCGCGAAACGCCGGGCAGAATCGCGGCGGCTTGAAAGAAGCCAATCACGACTGCTTTCCAAGTGGGCGTGTCTGGGTAATCAATTTCCCCTTCCTTCGTGCGCCCGAGCCACCACAGGGCGGCGGCGGTAATGAAGAACCCGAAGCCAGCGAACAAGGGGCTTTCGAGGAGCCATTTGGTCGTCTCGTCGGGAAGGCCTTTCTCGATGCCGACGCCAATGACGCCGGCCGGAATCGTGGCGGCGATCAGCGGAAGGATCGCGCGGCGGTTCGTCGTGAGCAGACGGATGATCTCGCGACGGTAGAAAATGAGGACCGACGCGAGCGTGCCGAGGTGAAGCACGATCGTCGTTTCGAGGAGGTCGGGGACTTCACCCTTGCCGCCCGCCTGCAGCAGCGCGTTGACGACGGCGAGGTGCCCGTCGCTGGAGATCGGCAGGAATTCGGTGATGCCCTGGACGATCGCCAGAAGAATCATTTCAAAAATAGACATAGTAGCCGCCGGTCAACGACCGGCCGGAGCGGTTCTAGGTGGCCGGTGAAATACTAACCACGAAGGCACTAGGGCCACAAAGAAGCACAAAACAACGCAAAAAAGAGAAGAACTGCCGAGGTGGCGTCCTCGCTTCCTTTGTGACTTCTGTGCTTTTTGGCGGCTCCGTTCGAATGGCCTTCGTGGTGAAACAAACGCGGTTCGCTCCGGCAGCTCGTTGAGCCGCGGCTGCAGGAAGTCGGCTGTGGGGCGCGGGACGTACCACTATAGCTTTTTAACGGCGGGTGGGGCTGGGCCGGTTTTTCCGGCGGATATGATCGGCCGTCGCCATGGGCGCGTAGGTTGGCCAGCCATCGTGCGGGGGATAGACTGGAGAGACGGCTCGCGGCATGTTTCGCGGCGAGCTTCGGCAGCGAACAGGAAGCGGCATGGGCGTGCGGTTTGAGTGTCCCGCGGGGCACAAACTTCATGTGAAGGCAGAACTGGCCGGCAAGCGTGGAATTTGCCCCGAGTGCGGGGTGAAGTTCATCGTGCCGAGTTTCAGCGGCCAGCGCGTGCCCGAAGATAACGGGCCGGCCGAAGGGACAACCGCCACGATCTCTGGTCCCGCTGCGACGTCCTCGACTTCCATGCCGCCGATTGCGAAGTCGGTGCCGGGCGCTCAGCCGCCGCCAGCGGTGGAAGCGGCCACGTGGTTCATTCGCCCCGCCAGCGGCGGACAGTTCGGCCCGGCCGACGATGCAACGTTCGCTCAATGGGTGACCGAGGGGCGCGTCGCCAACGACAGCTGGGTTTGGCGAAACGGCTGGGCTGACTGGAAGCCAGGGGGCGACGCGCTGCGAGACTTCAAAGCGAGGCCAACGCCGAACGCTCCGCCGACGGCAGCGGCGTCGACCCTCTTTGAAACAAGCTTCGACGTTGAAGAGCCGATGCCGGCGGTCGGCGCGACGACCGCAAAGGCTGCGGCGCACATCGAACAGACCGGCTCTGATGCGCGGCGTGCCGAAATGCGGCGACGGAAGCAGCAAGTCCGGACGTTTTCGATCGTGCTGTCGATCGTCGCGCTGGTGATGCTGGTGATGCTGGTGTTCGTGCTGTCGCGCGGCGGGGAGGAAGAGACGCCGGCGGATGAGACCAAGCCTGCAGTGGCTCCGCCCGCGGCGACCGAGCCTGCTGCGGAAACGACGCCGGTCGAGAAGCCGCCAGCGCCTGAGGCGGGCGTGGTGGCGGAGTGAGCGAGCTTCTTTCGGTGCATCTGAATAGAGGCTGGTATCTTTATTCCCGTCTCGTTGCTCGCCTCTGCGGATAACTTCGCCTACTTTTCCGTGATTCGCTCCGGCCGGTCGTTGACCGACGGCTGCGAGGTGGGTGCGGACCGCGAAGCGTGCGGCTAGAATGTGCTGCATGGCGCTCACGTTCGTTCTGCTGCTGGTCACTGCCGTTAGTTTCGTTGGGCTTGTTTCGCTGTGGGCAGCGCGCAGCCGGCGCCATTGGTTCTGGCGCATGGGCGCATTGACGGTGCTCTGGACATTGCTGGCGCAATTGCGTTCGGAAGTTCCTTTGGCGCTCTTTGCGATTCAGAGTTTGACAATCGTCGGGCCAAGCGTCGCTTTCCAAGCTTGGCAGACGCGACGACGGCGGAGAGCCGCTGAATTGCCGCCAGACGCCGCTCGCGCCCCTCGTTGGCGGTTTTCCGTTCGGGACGTCCTCCTCACGACGCCGATTCTGGCTGGCTTCGCGTCGACGTATCCGTCGCTTGCCGCGACTAGAGATGGAATCGATCACATACCATGGACGTTTGCAATCATAGGCGGGATTGTCTTTGGCTTGATGACGCTGCTTGCGGGAGGGGCGGCGCTGAGTTGGCGCTGGTTTGTCTTCGGACTGATTGCAGCGTTGCCGGTTGCCGGGCTGATCGGGTACGGTTTTGAGCAGATCGATCCGGGAGTCCTTGAATATGTGCTCGACGTCGGCCTTGAGACTGACGTGTTCACGGAATACTGGCAGGTTTGGATGGCTGTGATTTGCGGAGCATGGTGGGGAGCGATTGCGAACCAATATGTTTTCAATCGCGGCAGCCGTCGCGGGGCCGTTTCGTTGAGGAGAGGCGTTGCTGTGTGGGCGATTGTCTTGTCGCCGCTGCCAGCCTACGTCTATTTCCGCCTGATGACGCCGCCAGACATTCCGCAGGTTGCGCTTCCGCAGACGAATGGTTTCGACGACCTAGTTGCTGCCGGCAAGGGGCTCAACGTGCGGCTGATCAACTTCGCATCCGAAAGCCCGGTTGATCAGGTGGTCGCGGAACTCAATCGGCTCGATGAATACTTTGTGCTTGCTGAACAAGGTTTGAACCGCGGGTGCCAGCCGCCAGTGGACTATACCGGTCTCGCCCCGAACGACTACTCTGCTTGTCGAACACTCGCGCGAGCATTCTCGGCGAAGACCCGTGCAGCGATCGCTCAGGATCGCGTCGACGACGCGGTGCGTAACATTGAGTTGGCGTTTCGACTTGGGCTGGCGTGCCGCGTGGGCGGAACCGGTATAGATTACCTTGTTGGCGCCGCGTTCGAAGGCATCGCCGCATCTGATTTATGGGATGCACGCCAGGCGCTCAGCCGCGATCAGTGCATCGAGTTGATTGGCGCTCTGAGCCGCCATGCTGCCGCGGCGGAGCCAATTGCCGTGGTGCTGGAGCGTCATCGGATTCAAACGCAGCATGCGTACGGTCTCTACGGACAACTTCAGACGATCCTTTCCGATATCGGCGGGGAGACGTGGTTCCAGGATCGAGTTCGAACGGCCGTCGAACCGCGATATCGAGCCACTGTTGAACTGCTGAAGTGCGAGCTGGCAATTCGTGCCTATCAACTGGAGCATGGCCGCCTGCCGGCTAGCCTCGATTCGCTTGGGCCAGATTTGCTGTCTGCGGCGCCAACTGATCCATTCGATCTCGCAGGCGGGCCGTTGCGTTATCGACTCGGCGATGAAGGGTACGAACTCTACAGCGTTGGCCTGAACGGCGTTGATGACGGTGGAATCTCGATCGTCGACGAAGAGGAGGGCATTCCGTCGCCGCGCGGAGATTTCAGGCTGGACGCTATCTTCGACGAAGGCGATTGATAGCGGCGATCTCGGCGTTCGCCATTAAATGGCGGGTGAGCAAATGGTCCCGGAGCGGATTTAAACCTATTTTTGGTTTGCTCCGGCCGGTCGTTAACCGGCGGCTGCGGGACGGGTGCGAATTGCGACGCGCTTGGTTAGAATACGTCGCATGAATTCACCGCTTGCGATACTGTTATTCTCGGCGCTCACGACCAATGGTCTATTTGCTTTGTGGGCGGCGACGTCGCGGCGCGGTTGGTTTTGGCGGACGTCGCTTTGCTTGGGGTTTCTCGCACCCTTGTTGCTGATTCCAGCTTATGAGCCGCTGATTGCGCTGGTGCTGCAAGCCGCAGTGATCGTCGCCGCCGTCCAACTGAAGCGGTGGCGGCAGCAGTGGCGTGCAACGGCGCTGCCCGTCGCTGCATCGTCGCCGCGCTGGCGAATCTCGCTGCTGTCGATGTTGCAGGTCACGACCATCTTGGGCGTCGTCGCGGCGGTCGCTGCTCGAACTCCGGAACTAAATCGCTACGCCTGGCAGAGCATCATCGCCATTGGGCTTTGCAGCGGGGCGTCGCTGTCATTGGCCCTTTGGGCCAGTTGTCTCGACGGTAGCCGTCGGGTGATTGCGATCGGAGCGGCAATTGTCGTTGCTGCAGGTCTCGGGGTTCTGTTGGGTTTTCTGGATTTCTTTGTTTTGTCATCGCTTGGGGGAGGGTGGGTGCATGAAATTGCCGGCTTGGGGCTTTTCGTTCTCGCATATGATCGGGACGCCACGTCATTCATTGCGGAATGGGTATGGGTTCTTCCTGGAAGCGTCCTGGCCGTGCTGTGCGTGCGCGGGGCGTGGCTGGCAACCGTTCGGGCGATCACGGCGCCAAGAAGCCTTACCGCAAGGGTTTGTCTGAGCGTGATTCTCGCGGCGAGCATCGGCTTGGTAGCGACTCCAGCGTTGAGAACGCTATGGTTGCTGTCGACCCCAGAGGCGATCCCCGTGGCGGTACTTCCCAGTCCGAACGGTTTCGATGAATTGATGGCCGCGCAAGAGATGCTCGGCGACAACCTGATCATCGATTCTGGGAGTTTTGACCGCGACGCTGCCTCGCCGCAGCAATTGGCCGACGCGGTCAGCGAGGTCCGTGCTCCCATTGAACGCAGCGAGTCTGCTTTGCAGTCGCCCGTGATGCGTCTGCTCGACTACCACAGCTTGGATGCGCTCGATGTCGATTCGATTCAAGCGCGCCGGTCGATGGTCAGGGGGATGGATGCGGCTGGGAGGCTAGCGGAGGTGCAGGGTGATGAAACTGAGGCTCTGCGGTGGTATCTCAACTGCGTACGCCATGGCTTCGCCTCTCGCCGCGGCGGGTTGATTGTCGACGATCTCGTCGGAACCGCGTGCATCGGCATTGGGCTTTCCGGCGTGTACGAGCTGCGCGATCGACTAAGCAATCAGCAACGGGAGGCGACGGTTGAGATCATTGGCGAACTATTGGCGGATGTGGAGCCGATCGAAGAGGTGGAGCGACGAGACCGAGTGTGGACTCAGCGGGCGATGGGCTGGATGGCTCATTTGGGCCAATTGCTTGAGAGCGAGGAGGACGATCCGGGGAGCTATCGAATGCCTCGGCTTGCAGAAGCTGCGAAGTGTCGGCTGATGATGCTTGAACTTGCGCTCGAAACGTTCAAAAGCAGCCAAGGACGCTTTCCTGACCAATTGAGCGATCTGGCATTGGCGTCGCAACCAGGAGTGGTCGTCGATCCGTTTTCGCCGACTGAAGAGTCGTTCGTCTATCGCCCTGTGGGAGACGGTTACGCCCTGTACAGCGTCGGGGGGAATGGCGTCGACGATAACGGCGCGGCGCCCGACGACGGGCTCGCGGCATGGGCAAGCCCATCGGGGGATCTGAGCTTGGAGGGCGAATTCAATCCTCAGCCACAAGGGGTGGGGCCAGCCACTGCGGGTGGTGACAAGCCGACGTTCGGAGAGGAGTTTGAGTCGCTTCTAGATGCTGAGGAGAGTGCATCGGAAGCGGGGACCGCGGTCGAGTCGGACAGCGAGTAGGCAAACGCGCGGCGAGCATCATTAACTAGCGGGTAGCCCTGGTTGGCGTACTCGCCTACCAGGGCGGCGCAGCCGCGGGAGACACCACCTCACGAGCCGGCCTCTTGCGGCTGCGCCGCCCCGGTAGCCTCTGAGGGCGGCAACCGGGGCTACCCTTTCTATCGTTGCTCCGGCCGGTCGTTGACCGGCGGCTACGCCGTGGGGGCTAGTTCGCGCGCTGGGCGGAGTTCTTGCGGTTCGACGAACGCGGCTGTTGCGGTGAGCATCGCCGCGGCGAACGGGACCCAGCCGCTGGCCAGCGCGAATGACAGCCAGACGAAGCCGCCGGCGATCACGACGAGCGGGCGGGCCAGTCGCAGCCAGACGACGAACGGCATCAGCAACAAATAGAGCGTGATGATGTGGCTCCACGCCGCAACGAATCGCGGGTGATCGCCCAGGCCGCTGAGATCGATGAGCGGCATGTTCGGGCGGCCGGCGGCGAGCCAAATGCCCTCGCCGCTCCACCAAGCCGACTCGGGGGCGGCGAGTTGGGCCCAGCCCATCATCAGGCAGGCGAGCGCGATGTGAATTTGGATCAGCCGTAGCGAAATCGTGCTGAACGCGGACGGCGGTGCGGGCAGCGGCGAGTTCGTCGTGTGGCGGCGCCAGACCGCCTTCAGCGAAAACATGTCGTCGGCTTGACCGATGCACAGGTAAACGAGAATAAATGACAGGATCGATTCGAACTCTCCCGTCACGAGCGGGCCGCGGGCGAAGAAGCTAAACGCGACCGCCGTCGCGGCGAGGGCCGAAATCCGTCCGCCGATGCCGAGTGTGAACAGGCCGATGACGACGAGGGCCAGGTAGTACGCGGGCCACAGCATGTTCGCCGGCACGTAAAACAGCAGCGACCACTGGCCAGGGTAGAGGTTCTGCACCATGTCGAGCGGCAGCATGCCGCCCTCGCCAAACCAGACTTCGAGGTCGGGCGCGTACGTCGCCACGGCGTAGAACGCGAGCAGTCCGGCGGCGATGCGAATCAATCCCAGCGTGGCGGCCGACGACGGCGTGAACCAGAAACGATTCCACGCGGCGCCGACGGTGGCGTTGAGATCGTTGACGTAGTTGGTGACGGCTTGCATATCGAAATCCCCCTCCCTTGCAGGGAGGGGTTAGGGGAGGGATTTTTTTGGGGTAGCTGTCAGCGGTCGGCTTTCAGCAATCAACCATGCGGGAGAAGTTGCTTCCCGCCTGAAGGGCGAAGGCGATCAGTCTCCGGAGGCCGATTCGTTGCCAGTTGCAGGCGATGCCGCCGGCACATCAATTTTGGGCAACGCTGGAGTCGCCGCCTCCTCAGTCTTTGTTACCAGCGAACGCTGGCCGAGAGCGGCCTCGCGAATCCCTTGGTAGTGTTCTTCGAGCGGATCCCACACCATGAAAATCTTGATCGGCGGCGGTAGCGGCTTTTCGACGACTTGTTGCTTGAGCCCGCCTTCGCGCATCACGTAGGCGTAGGTGATGTCGGCTTCGATCGCTCGCGGCAGACGCTTCGAAGGAATCTTCACACAGCGGAGGAGGTACGATTCCTTCGGCAGATCTTTTGCGGCGACCCAGGGACCAGCGACCTGCAGCGGCAGGCTCGTGCGGAGGTCGTTGTTCTCTTCAAACAGATCGTCGAAGAACGCGACGTGGTAAGCGAGCTGCTGGTAACGCTGCCGGCGGATGCGAAGCTGGGCGTCGTCGTCGGGAAGCTCTGCGAGTACGGCATTGGGATCGTTCGGGGCGGCGTCAACCTTCACGAGCTGCAGGCGGTGAACGCCGTCGTCATCCTCGACGCCGGCCAGGTGAAAATCATACGCCAGATCCATCATGAGCGCCCGCAGGTATTGCCGGGCGATGGGGACGTTGCGGAGCGATTGGCCGACAAGCGACTTGCCGCCGCCGATGTTGATGGCGACGCCAATCAACAGGCAGAAGAGGTGGAGGATAATCAGCACCGTGGCGATGCTCTGCCAAGCCGGCGGCGAGGCGGCGGCAGCGGGACGCTTGGGGGGCGCTGCGGGACGCGTGGGTGGCATAGTCGGCTGGCTACGGCGGGAAAGGTGACGGCAAACCACCCAGCGTAGGCCGTTGGGGACTTGGATTCAACCGGCTGGCGTGCGGAGTAAGGGGTCGGGGGCCTTTTGCCACTAGAAGTTCTCCACTGAATTGACAATCGCCAGTGGCAAAAGGCCCCCGCCCCCCTCCCGCTAAGCGTTCAGCTCCACTGACGGGTTGTCGGCAATGTTCACCCAAGTGTGCACGTGCGGCGCCCCCCGGAAGTGCCAGACGAACGACGGTCCCTCAAGCCGCCAGTTATCCCACACCTTGTCGTTGCCGATATCCTCTGGCTGGTAAAAGGCGAGGCTGCACGCGTCGAGGCCTCCTTGGGCCGTGAGGCACGCGAGCGCTTCGTCGCGGTCGCGCTGGCGGAACGGCTCGATCAGCTTGCGAAGCACTTCCTGCACGCGAGCTTTCTGGTCGGCTGAAAACTCCGTCACCGGGATGCCGTCGAACTGTCCTTTGGCGCCACGGAACGCGACTTGCGATTCGCCCGGCAGGTGCTTCACGAGCGCAATTTGTTGCTGCTTGCCGTCGAGCGCCTGATACAGCGAGTTGGCCTCGAGAGCTTGCGACCAGAAGACGCTCCCTTCGTGATTCGCGTCGTCTTCTTGCGTGCCAGTCGGATCGTGGCCGTAGAAAATCGGTCCCCCGAAGGCGACATGCTCGGCCGAATTGACGTCGCAGCGAAGCGTCATGTGACGGCCCGTGAGGACAAGCTCGCTCGGTCCCTCGCCCGGCGTGCCGAAGATCGCGATGCTGTTGTTGGCGCCGAAGCCGCCGGCGTCGTCGTCTTGCTGTTGGTCGTAACGCTCGTGCCATTCGGGAGCGATGATGCCGCGGTAGATGGCGTGGACGAGTTCCTGCTGATCGGGCGTGTAGAACTTGCTGTC
The DNA here is from genome assembly GCF_965279485.1 of Lacipirellula sp. Taxonomy (NCBI): domain Bacteria; kingdom Pseudomonadati; phylum Planctomycetota; class Planctomycetia; order Pirellulales; family Lacipirellulaceae; genus Lacipirellula; species Lacipirellula sp. The sequence continues at coordinate 5,145,550 of NZ_CBDIIC010000002.1, read as the reverse complement.
GACCACCTCGTCGGTGATGTTCCAGTTCGCCGAGACCCGGGTCCGCAGCAGCCCCCACTCAGGATGTTGGTGATCCCAGGCGAAGCAAATTCGTTCGCGCTGGCCGGGCGTGAGCGAGTCGAACAGCAGCTTCACCAGCGACTCTGGGAGCGGAGGGCTAGCTGGCGGCGTTTCCGCGGCAAGCGTGAGCGGCGACAAATACGCGGCCCCGCCGAGAGCGAGGGCCGAGTGTCCGGCCTTCTGGAAGAATTCACGCCGATCGAGAGGAGAGCGAGTCATCACGCGGCTCCGGGGCATGGGGAGGAGATGCGATTATTAGAACCGATAGGACCGGTGGCATAAAGCCTCCGGCTCGCTGGGGATTGGGGGAGTTGCGAGGGCTTGCTTGCTGGCCTTAAGGGGGCGGTTCACTACACTTAGGGTACGCCGACACCAAAAAACGCGAGCCCGCCGCCATGTCCAACTTTCGTCCCCAGAAGCCTGCCGATGCATCGAAGCAGGATGCGTATCCTCACATCTACGTGAAGGATACCGACACCGACCTACCGAGCTTCCAGACGACTGGATTTGGCCGCTACAGCGATTTCCATCCGCTCGCGGTCGGTGGGTCAGCCCAGCTGCGGACGTGCCGCGATAAAACCCTCGGCCGCACCGTGGTGATGAAGACGCTCCATCCCCACTTGGCGAACAACGCCTACATGCAGTCGCGATTTCTGCGCGAGGCCCGCGTTACCGCGCAGTTGCAGCATCCCGTGACGGTGCCGGTGTACGACCTGGGACGCGATCTGGAGGATCGCCTCTATTTCACGATGAAGAAGGTCGAAGGCGAGACGGTTCGCGGCATCATCGAACGGCAGGCAAATGGCGACGCCCAAGCGCTCGAGCACTTCGGCCTGGAGCGGATGCTCGGCGTGTTAATCCAAGTTTGCAATGGTTTGTCGTATGCCCACGCCCACGGCGTGGTCCATCGCGACGTGAAGCCAGAAAATATTCTCGTCGGTTCGTTCGGCGAGGCGGTGCTCCTTGACTGGGGCGTTGCCAAAGTTTGGAACGACGAGGAGAGCGAAAGCGACTCGCGGATGATGGAGCATCAGATTCTCACTGACGTCAACCAGCGTCCGGGCACGCCGCTCTACATGTCGCCGGAGCAAGTCCGCGGCGGCAGCGACGAGATCGATGCACGAACCGACGTCTACAGCGCAGGCGCCGTGTTGTACGAGATCCTCACGCTCACCGAGCCGTTGCGCGGGAAGCAGATTCAGGAGACGTTCGAGAAAATCGCCAACGAGATGCCCGCGCCGCCGCGCGAGCGGGCGCCGCAGCGGCAGATTCCCGCGGCGCTGGCCGACATCGCGATGACGGCGATGGCCAAACGGCCCGAAGATCGCTTCGAGACGATGGAAGCGATGATCGAAGCGATCCGCAACTTCCGCGGCCGGGCTCTCGTCTCGGCGTCGTAGCCGCCGGTCAACGACCGGCCGGAGCGAATACCGCTACTGCTAACCACAAAGGCACGATGGCCGCGACGACGCACGAAGGAATTTTAAGTTTTGGAAGCGTTGAGCGACGCCGTTTTTTTTTCTTCGTGCCCCTTAGTACTCGTCGTGCCTTCGTGGTTAGAAATTGAATGAGCGACTTTTCAATCACCACTCCGGCGGGTCGTTGACCCGCGGCTACTTTTGGCACTTCGGGCAGTAGAAGGTGGAGCGTTGGGCTTGGACGATACGTTCAATCGTCACGCTCACGCAGCGGGGGCAGGGATTGCCGGCCTTCGCGTAAACGCGATGTTCGTTCTGGTAGCCGCCTGACTGACTTAGTGCATTGCGATAGGTGCCGTCGCTAAGGGTCGAGCCTTCGTAGCGGATCGCCGTTTCGAGCACCTCCAGCGCGGCCGCGGCGATGGCTTCCCACTGCTTCGGTTTAAGCGAGCGGCAGGTCCGCTCGGGACCGACGCCAGCGAGGTGGAGGATCTCCGATGCGTAGAGGTTGCCGATGCCGGCGACTGCTTTCTGGTCCAGTAGGCCAACTTTGACCGCCCGCTGCGAATTGCCGAGCCGTTCGCGATAGAGTTCGGCCGTCATCAACAATGCGTCGGGACCAAGAGTATCGAGGCCGTAAGCGGCTTCGTACTCTGCGGGGTGCAGCAGGCGGATGAGGCCCAGGCCGCGACGATCCCAGTAGGTGAGTTGCTTGGCGCCGCCCCGCTTGCCGCGCAGATGGAAGCGAACGCGGTTGTAGATCGGATCGGGCGGCTCGTCGAGCAACAACAACCCCGTCATCCGCGGTTCGAAAATGATCGCGTCGCCGCGGTCGAGCCAGAGGACGACTCGCTTGCCCGCACGGCCGGTCCGCTCGATGCGGGCGCCTTCGACGCGGCGGCGGAAGAGGGCCAGACCGGGCGTCACGCTGATTGGCTTCCGCGGGCAGGGAAGAAGTTCGAACCGCTCAATGGTCGCCCCGACGATCGGCTCGACGCCGCGACGCATCGTTTCAACTTCAGGAAGCTCAGGCATTGATCAGTAGCCGCGGGTCAACGACCCGCCGGAGCGAGTACAAAAAAGATTAACCGCCAACGACGCGAAGGAAATAGGCAGAACGTGAAACCGCCGATGAACGCAAATCAATGCCAATGAGAATTGATTGGCGGCGGTAACCCGGGTTAAGCATTCCCTGATTCACATTGTTCCTTCGTGCGTCTTCGTGACCATCGTGACTTTGTGGTGAGTTTTTCGAAAGGCGCTTCGGCCGGTCGTCGACCGGCGGCTGCGTTCATGTTGGAGACGCGCATAAAAAACGCCGCGGAGAGGAACGAACCTCTCCGCGGCGATCGTTAACTGCTCACCGACTGAAAATAGTTATCAGTTGGTGGTCGGGATCACTTCGCCGCCGCCGCGAGTCACCTGCCACAGGTAGACGTTGCGGTCGACGTTGGCGTTGATCGCCGTACCGTGACCGTCGCCGAAGCCGTGGAGAACGATGTCGCCCGAGTGGGCGCTCGACGGGCCGAAGACGCGCGGAATACCAGCGAGATGCTGGTACGGCTTCTGATAGAAGTAAGCCGTCTTCGTGGTGCCGTTCGGAGTTTCCGAAGCGCTACCAGCGGCATCGGTGGCGTTGTCGCCGCCGGCACGCTTCACATTCTGGCCGATGTTCAGCGAAGTGCCAGTGCCGCTGGTCGTGTCCGCGCCGAACCGCAAGTAAAGCGGTTGCCCGGCCGTGATCGTCGCGTTGCCAGCTGAATTCCACTTGTTGACCTTCGTTGGCCCGCCCGGATCGGTCGCGACAACATACGAAGCCAATCCGCTCGCCCAGCTCGTGATGTTTTCTTCACGACTCTCGGCGAACATGATCGTATTCGACGTTCCGTCGCGCGACAGACCAGCGTGCGTGGCACCGCGGATCTTCGTGTAGGGGTTCAAGTCTTGAGCATTCACCCGATTCCAGAACGGCAGAGCGCCGTTGCCGCCGAGTTGCTTGCTGGCCGACGCGGTCCGGCTGTCATAGACCGAGCCGGTGACAACACCGGCGTCGACGGCGGTACCCGCGCCGTCGGCGTTGTAATGGGTCGAAACGACCGCGACGTAATTGCCAACAGCCGCTTTGTTAGTGGCGAAACCATTCGGATACAACTGCTTGGCGGTATCTGCGCCAGGGAAGCTTGGGCACTTGAATGCTTCGATCGGTTGCTCGACGGCGTACTTCAATGTCGTCGCAGTCGGATTGATCACAATCGGCGGATTGAACGGACCAGCCATCAGCTTGTTGGCGACGCCCGTGCCGTCACCCGCGATGCCCGCATCGCGAATGCGGTTGAACAACGGTTGTTGTTCCATGTACGGCAGAATCTGCACCAGCCAGCTCCAACCATCGCCATCGTTCGTGGCGCCGGTGGTGCGGTTATTCGCCGTGCTAATCATCGCGGTCACCGCCGTCTGCCCCGAGCCGAGGTACGGCGCCGTCGACGCGAGCGGGAAGAACTGCCGCGCGCTTTCGTGATTGTTCAAACCGAGACAAATCTGCTTGATGTTGTTCAAGCACGAATTGCGGCGAGCCGCTTCGCGCGCGGCCTGAACGGCCGGCAGCAGCAGGGCGACGAGCACGCCGATGATCGCAATGACCACCAGCAGCTCGACGAGGGTAAAGCCTCGTACCTTTCTCTTTCTTTCCATCGCAGTACCTCCTTCAAGGGAAAAATGGAAATAAAAAAAAGAAAACAGATCGACGGGGGGATAATGGATTCCCGTCGATTAAAAAACAGTCGAGGATCGCCCGCGACGCGCCGGGGGCGAAGAGGAGTTGGATGTCTCTGAAGCCGATGAGCCGGACCGGTTTTAAGCGGGCCGATGGCTGAGAAAACGTCGCATGCCTCTTCACGCGCCGAGCACTCGCGATCGCTAACGTCGGAAAAGACGGTCGCAACGCTACTGCCCTAGCTGGAGCTTCCTGTACCGTAACAGTTTAGGCGAGTTTGGCCTGTGCTGTCAAATATCTGGCGGGGCGTCCTGCCTTGAATTTTGCTGCGTCCCTGCCGGGAAAACCCGCAATTGAAGAACGTGTGAAGGTCGACTGGGGCGGCCTTCCGTCATCCCTCAGGTCCGAGGGTTCAGCGGGCAGGGTTCGGGGTTCAGCAGGAAAACGGGAAGGGGCCTTCACCGAAACCTGAACCCCGACGTCTGAACCCTGCCACTCTTCTCGTCTCATCGGCCGCCGGTGTACGATTCTCCCATGGAAATGGATGCCAGACTGGTCGTCGCAATTGGGTTGAGTGGGGAGCCGCAGCGGGCGGTCTTGCTGCGCAAGTACCGGGAACTATTGCGGTTAGGGGGACTTGGCGAGCGGCGGCGGACGCTCTGGATCGCCCCCAGCCAGGCCGTCGCCCGGGCGGTTCGAGAGGAACTGGCCCTGGGGGGCGCGGGGGCAATTCTGGACCCCGGGGTGACCACTTTCGCTGGGTTCGCCGTCGGCGTGGTCCGCGACGGGGCTCGGCCGTTGCGGCCGATCTCGACCCTCCAGCGGCGTCGGTTGGTGCGACAGGTGATCGCCCAGGCTCAGGCTGAGGGGGCCCTCAAATACTTCGCCCCGGTCGGCGGTTCGTCGGGGCTGGTCAATCTGGTCGACGAGACGATCGTCCGGCTGCGGCGGCGGGATGTGCCGGCCAAGGATTTCGCTCGTCGGCAAAAGCGGGGGACGCCCCGGCAACGGGAACTCGCCGGGCTGTACGCCGCCTACGAGCAGTGGCTCGACGACCAACGGCTGGTCGACGCCGAGGGGATGTTCCGGGCGGCCCGCGACCGGATGCTGGCCGAGCCGGCCGTGGCGACCGGCATTGAACTGGCGGTCGTTGACGGGTTCACCGAGTTCACGGCGACGCAGTTGATGATGCTGCAGTTGCTGTCGCAACGGGCGACGCGGGTGGTGGTGACGCTGCCGGGCGAGGTAGGGGAGGGAGAGCGGCGGGATCTGTTCGCGCGAACGATCGCCACGCGGCAGCAACTTGTTGAGGAGTTAGGTGCCGCTCCGCTTCTCGACAACGAACAGTTAGCAACACACCTCGCCGCTGCGGCCCCCGCTGCTTACAGCCTTCCTCCTTCCTCCTTCATCCTTCAGCCTTCTCCTGATTGGCCCGCCCTCGATCACCTCCGCCGCAACCTGTTCCGCAGTTACCGCCAGCTCGAACCGCCGTCGGACGAGGCGCTCGCCACGCTCAGCCGGTTCCACATCATCGCCGCGAGCAGCGTGCGAGCCGAGATTGAAGAGATTGCCCGCCGCGTGAAGTTGCTGCTCGTCGAGGGGGCGGCGCCAAGCGACGTGATGGTGGCATTTCGCTCGACCTACGAGGTGGCCGATCGCGTGCGGCAGGCCTTTGATGATTTTGGCATTCCGTATTACCTCGATGCGTCCCGCAAGCTCAACGCGACGCCGCTCGTGCGAAGCTTGCTGAATGTGCTGCGGCTCGTGCCAGAGGATTGGGCCTATCGGCGGCTATTGCATGTGGTGGGGGATCGGTCGATTGGCTGGTGGGATGGCGTGAAAGGGGAGAGTGGAAAGGGGAAAGGGGAGGGGGCTGGTGGATCGGTGCGCGGGGGCGTGGAGTGGTTGGTGCGGCAGGCGCAGTTGCCGACGGGGCGCGACGCGCTGCTCGATTTGGTGGGCGAAGCGCCCGCTGCTCAGGCGGCTGCCGCCATCGCGGACGTCGCGCCGGTGAATGCGAGTGTCGTGCCGGCAAAGGAGAGCAAACGGAAGCCTGCGGCGAGTTCAAAAGCGGACGATCACTTGCCGCTTTTCGACGATGATCCATTTGGCGACGAATCTTCAAGCAGCCCTTCAAGCGGCGCCATTCTGGACGACGATCCCTTCGGCGATGACCTACCCGTGAAAGCTGCGCCGCAAACCTCGCGGCTGCTGCAGGAACTCGCGTTGCGTGGATTCGACAGCCCCGCCGCGGCCGAGCGGTTGCATGGGTTTGCAGCGGCGCTCAGCGATTTGCCCGGGCGGGCGACGATCGGTCGCTGGACCGAGGTGATCGAGGCGTTCATCCGTCGGCTCGGGTTGTTCGACGTTGAAGATGGGGCGGAACGCAACCCGCGGCGTGAGTGGGCGATCCTCCTCGAAGGCCTGCAGTCGGCGGCGCATGTCGATGCGTGGGCCGGCGACGAGCCGACGAAGCTCAGTCTCGATGAGTTGATCGACCTCATCGCGACGACCGCCATCGAGTTGCCGGCGCCCGAGCCGCGCGAAGCGACCGGTTGCGTGCAGGTGCTCGGCGCCGAGAGCCTCCGCTTCCTCCGGCCGCGGCATCTGTTCCTCGGCGGGCTAAGCGAGCAAGCGTTCCCGGCTGGTCGCCAGAGCAATGCCGCCGACGAGGAAGCGACCGATGGCGCCGCCGCTGCTGAGCTGTCGGCGGCCGCAAGCGACGAGATGCTGCTCTTCTTCCAGACGGTTACCGCGCCAACGCAGACGCTGACGCTCAGCTTTCCCGCGCTCGACGCCAAGGCGCAACCGCTGCCGCCGAGCCCGTTTCTCATGGAACTGCGGCGAGCGTTCGGCGAGCACGATATTAGGACAACGACGCAATCGCTCAGTTATGAACATCAACATGGCGATGCACCGCTGTCGCGCAGCGATGTTCGCCGCCACGCCGTGCTGAACGCTCACGATTCCGCGAGGCACGATGCGAAGTTACTCGCGGCGCTGGTTCGGTCGCCGCAGCATGCCAGCGTCGGCGGTTCGATTCTCGAAGGGATCAACGCAGTTGCCGGCCGCGGCGATCGCAAGATCTTTGGCGAGTTCGAAGGAATCTTCCTCTCGAACGACGCCCGCGCGCGGCTCGCGGCCTATTACGGCCCCGAGTACATCTGGAGCCCTAGCCGACTTGAGACGTACGCCGCTTGCCCGTTCCGCTTCTTTGGCGAGCATCTGCTGAAGCTCGAAGCGTTGCCGGAACTCGCGCTGGAGAACGACCTCGCCCGCCGCGGCAGCTTGCTGCACGAGACGCTCGCGCGGCTCTACGCCGTGATCAATGAACTCGCGGACAAAGGCTCCGCGCCGTCGCCTGAAGAGGTGGCCGACAACTTTCAGGTAATGCTCGATCGCGTCGTCGGCGAGCGGCCGCGGCGGGGGCTTGATCGAGCGCTCGTTGAAATCGAACGCCGTCAAATCGCCGCGTGGGCCGAGCAATTCGCCCGGCAGCATGGCGACTACGCGGTCGCTTGGCCGCAGGTCGATAGCCCTTTGAAGGCGACCTACTTCGAAGCCCGCTTCGGGCCGAAGAACAAACGGAGCGAATCGACCGACGACGCGACGCTTTCGACCGACAAGCCGTTTGAGCTAAAGATCAAGGAGGAGCAGATTCGCTTCACCGGGCAGATCGACCGCATCGACGTCGGCCGTGTCGGCGGCGTTACTGTCTTCAACGTCATCGATTATAAGACTTCGGCGAAGCAACGCGTGGATGAAGCGAAGATGCGGGCCGGCACGCAATTGCAGCTGCCGCTCTACGCGATGGCGGTGGCGGAGTTGCTGCTGGCCGACCAGGAAGCCGTCGGGTTGTCGGCAGGTTACTGGAGCGTCCGCGGCAAGGGATTCGGCGCCGGCTCGCGCTCGGGCGGTCCGCTCACTCTCGCCGAAGTGGAGAAAGGCGTGCTGCGTGAAGCGGCGCATTGGCCGGAATTAAAAGGAGCGCTCTTGCAACGCATCGGCGAAATTGTCGACGGCATCCGCCACGGGTGGTTCCCCGTGTTCAACGAAGATAAAGACTGCGGCACGTTTTGCCCGTTCAGCACCGGCTGCCGGATCGCACATGTGCGGAGCCTCGAAAAGCGGTGGATTCCGCCGGTGGAGGTCGACGCATGAGCAAGTCGACGGCCCCCGTTTCGAAACTGACCGACCAGCAGCGTGCGGCGCTCGACGCCCGCGACCGCTCCGTTTCGCTTTCCGCCGGGGCCGGCTGCGGCAAGACGTTCGTGCTGACGGAGCGTTTCCTCTCGCACGTCGACCCGACGCAAGTCGAGCGGGCGGAACTGGGCGAAATCGTGGCCATCACCTTCACCGACGCCGCCGCTCGCGAGATGCGCGAGCGAATTCGCCGCCGCTGCTTCCAGCGGTTGCAAGCCGCCAGCGACGAAGCGGAGTCGGCCGCTTGGCAACGCCTGATGCGGTCGATGGACAGTGCCCGCATTAGCACAATTCACTCGTTTTGCACGCAACTGCTGCGAGCGCACGCGGTGGAGGCGGGGCTCGATCCGCAGTTCGAAGTGCTCGACGCTGCGACGGCGGAGTTGATTAAGCTCGAGACGGTCGACGATCGGCTGCGGGCGTTGTTGCTCGAACGAAATGAAAGCGTGCTCGATCTCGCGGCGAAGCGCGGGCTCGATCGCGTTCGCACCGAGGTGGCCGGATTGGCGGGGCCGCTGGCGATGCCGGCGATCGAGCGGTGGCGGAACTCCACCGTCGACGACGTCGTCGCGCGTTGGCAGCAGTACTTGGCTGAAGAGGCGGCGCCGTCGGCGATTCCCGATCTGCTGTCGAGCGAAGAGGCCCATCGGCTGCGATTGATTGCGAACCCGACGCTTGCGGAGAGCGACAAGCTGTATCAGCACCTCGACGATCTCAGTCGTGCGTTGCAACTGGTAGCGCCGACGGATGACGCGGCAGGCGACGCCGCGACAACGACGCGAACGCCGTCGGTTCTTGAAGCAAACCTCATGCTCGACAACCTGCGCGACATGGCGATGGTGAAGGGGAAGTGCACCGTCAAAGATTGGCGTGACGCCGAAGATTTCGAGGAGTACAAGAAGGCCTGCGAAGTCTTCCGCAAACGAGTCGATAAAAGCCTGCTGAAGAAACAGTTTGACGAAACGGCGGCCCGCGAAGCGGCGGCGCAGGGGCTTTCGCTGCTGCGACTCGTCGGCGACGTTACCGAAACGCTCGAACGCTCGAAGTCGCGGCGGAATCAGCTGGAGTTCGACGACTTGTTGGCTCGCGCTCACCGCTTGCTCACGTCGCCGGCGAACGCGGCGATTCGCGAGGAACTCGCCGGCAGCACGCAACTGCTGATGGTCGACGAGTTCCAGGACACCAACCCGCTGCAGGTTGAGATCATCGAAGCCTTTTGCGGCGACGATTGGCGCGACCGCGGGCTATTCGCGGTCGGCGATTTCAAGCAGTCGATTTACCGCTTCAACGGCGCCGAGCCGCAAGTGTCGCTCAACCTCCGCAACGAGTTGCCGCCGCCGGGTCGGCTGTCGCTGACGACGAACTTCCGCAGCCAGCCGGCCGTTACCGATTTTGTGAACGCGGTGTTCCATGGCGCCTTTGAGCAGTACGAACCGCTCGTGCCGAATCGCCCGCAGGCGACGCCGGTGCCGGCGGTCGAGTTCCTCTGGACGCCAGGCGAGAACAGCCGAGGCGATGAAGAAGGCGTCGCTATCGATCCCGCAGCACCAACGCCAGCACAGAAGCAGAAGAAGGGGCGACGTGCCGGTGCAGCACGCGACGCCCGCGCAGAAGAAGCTGACTGGATCGCCCGGCGGTTGGTGCAACTCCTCAACTCCAGCGAGCCGGCGGTCGTCGACATGGTCGACGGCAAGGCGACGCCGCGTCCACTGAAACCGGGCGACGTGGCGATCTTGCTCCGTACGCTCAGCGACGCCCAGGTCTACGAAGAAGCGCTGCGGGCTCACAACCTTAGCTACTACCTCGCCGGCGGCCACGCGTTTTACTCGCAGCAAGAAATCTACGACGTGCTCAACTTGTTCCGCGCGGTCTCCAGCGAAGTCGACGAGATCGCGCTGGCCGGGGCGCTGCGGAGTCCGCTGTTTTCGCTGACGGACGAAACGCTCTACTGGCTCGTCGAGCGGCACAAATCGCTCAACGGCGCCCTCGCCGCGGCTGACCGTTTGCCGGCGGAACTTGAAGCGGGCGAGGCGGTGAAAGTCCGCCGAGCGGCGGCGACGATCAACGAACTGCGGCTTGAGAAAGATCGCCTGCTCGTCGCCGACTTGTTCGCGCTTGCCATGGAGCGAACCGGCTACGACGCCGTGCTGCTCACCGAGTTCCTCGGCCCGCGCAAGGCGGCGAACATCGAAAAGTTGATCGAGCAAGCACGAACGCTCGATCGAAGTTCGCCCGGCGATCTGCCCGGCTTCATCACGCAGCTGTCGGAGTTCGTCTCCCGCGCGCCAAAGGAGGCCCTCGCGGCAACGCAGTCTGAGGGGGGTGACGTCATCCGCATCATGACGATTCACTACTCGAAGGGGCTTGAGTTCCCGCTCGTGGTGCTTCCCGATCTCGACCGCCAGCGCAACGCCGGCACCACGACGCCGGTGCTCGATGCGTCGCTCGGCCCGCTCGTGCCGCTCCCGTCCGACGAGCGCGAGGGGCTGATCGGCATGGATCTCTACCGCTACGCCGAGGGAGTGGAAGACCTCGCCGAGCGGCGGCGGCTGCTGTACGTCGCGTGCACGCGGGCGGCCGACTACTTGCTCATCAGCAGTAATATCGACGACCCGGAGAACCCCAAACGCGATTTGCTGCAGTTGATCGATCAGCAAGTAAGTCTTGTCGACGGTTCGCTACGGCAACCGCTGCCGCCGGGGTACGCGGCGCCGCAGATTCGCGTGACGGACGAACTGCCCGAGGTGGCCGAGGCGAAGGCGTCGCAGTCGCGCGGTTCGAACCTCGACAAGTTGGTGGCCAGCGTCCGCCAACTGGCGGCGAAGAGCAGCGGCGCGCTGCCGCGCGGTAGCGAACCGATTCCCGCCGACGCGCGTGCGAGGCGAAGGTTTTCGTTCTCGCAGCTGACCGGGGCGTTAGCGGTTGCCCGCGAGTCCGACCTCGCGGTGGTGGACGAGGAGCAGGGCTTGGCGGCGAGTTCGCTCGGTTTGGAAAAGGGCGACCGCGAAGGGAAGCTGCTCGGCACGGTCGCGCACGCGGCGCTGGAGCGGATTGATTTCCGCCAACCAGAAGAGGCTCGCAAGTTCTGCCAGTCGATCGCCGCGCTCATGCCCGATGCGGTTCCCGAGAAAACGGTGGAGCGGGCGGCCGATTTGGTCGAGCGGTTCCTGCAATCGCCACGGGCGGCGGAGTTGGCGGCGGCGAAGATTGTTCGCCGCGAAGTCGAATTCCTCCTGCCATGGCCGCCGACAGGCGAGGTAGGAAAGCCGCCGGCAGGCGAAGGGACCGCCGGGCGTTACTTCCACGGCTACATCGATTGCCTCTACCAGGGCGCCGACGGCCGGTGGCGGTTGCTCGACTTCAAAACGAACCGCACGTCGGCTGGGAATTTGGACGCCGTCGCGAACCAATACGAGGCGCAACTGCTCGTTTATACCCTGGCGATCGAGCAAGCCCTCGGCGAGCCGCTGGCGGAAGTGGCGCTGGTGATGCTGGACTCGGAGGTCGAGCGGAAGTTCAATTGGGATCAGCGGGCGCGAGCGTCGCATGTGAAGCAGATCAATCAAGCGATCGCGGGGTTGCTCGCGTTGCCGAAGTAAAAACTTCGCGTGGCCAACAGGACATGCGGCCTGTAGGGCCGCGCTGCGATAGCCCAGGGCGCAGCCCTGGGTGAGGATGAACAATCGTGAATCGAAGCCCTGAAAGGGCGCGCTGGCGCGCCCTTTCAGGGCTTCGGCGAGCATCATGCGATGGATTCCCAGGGCTGCGCCCTGGGCTATCATGGCGCGGCCTTTCAGGCCTGACCGAGCTATCATCTAAACGGTATCGGCGGTGTGGTGCTGCTGGATAGAGTGACTCGGTGGTAACCTGGAGTCTCGCGATGCAGAGCGTCGGAGCGTGGGAACGAGATGGTTGAGGTTCTGTGGAAACGCCAGTCAGTCAACGTGATTTCGCGCTCGACGTCGTCCGTCGCTTGCGCGATGCGGGATACGATGCGCTGTGGGCCGGCGGATGCGTTCGCGATCAGTTGCTCGGCATTCCTCCGAAAGACTACGACGTCGCGACGAGTGCCCGGCCGGAACAAGTTCGCGAGTTGTTCGGCCAGCGGCGGACCCTCGCGATCGGGGCGTCGTTCGGCGTCATTTCCGTGCTGGCCCGCAAGCCGCTCGATCCAATCGAGGTGGCGACTTTTCGCACCGATGGCACGTACCTCGATGGCCGGCGGCCCGAGTCGGTGGCGTTCAGTGACGCGCGGCACGACGCCCAGCGCCGCGATTTCACGGTGAACGGACTCTTCTTCGATCCGATCGCCGAAGAGGTCGTCGATTACGTCGGCGGCGTCGCCGATTTGGAGGCTCGCGTGTTGCGAGCGATTGGCGATCCGCAGCAACGTTTTGCCGAAGACAAGCTCCGTCTGTTGCGGGCGGTTCGCTTTGCGGCGACGTACAGCCTCGCGCTCGATCCGGCGACGCTCGCCGCCGTGCAATCGATGGCGGCGCAAGTCTCGCAAGTGAGTGGCGAGCGGATCGGCGCCGAATTACGGCGGATCGTCACGCACGCGTCGCGGGCACTTGGCGCTAGGCTACTTGCTCAGGCTGAGCTAATGTCGCCGATCCTTCCCGAACTCGCGCCACATGCCGCCGCCAACGATGCGCTATGGCAAGCGGCGCTCATCCGACTCGACAAATTACCCTACGCCACGGTCGCTTCGGGCCTAGCGGCGCTCTTCTACGGGATGATTGACGTGGCGCCAATGCGGGACGTTGGCCGACGACTAAAACTCTCGAATAAAGAATTGGAGCGGACCGCGTGGTTGCTCGCGCAGTTGTCCGTCGTGACGGAGGCGGCTTCGCTCCCCTGGCCGCGGCTGCAGCGGCTGCTGGTTCACGAGGGGGCGCCCGAGCTGATGGAACTCCTCGTAGCGAGCCTGCCGGCCGACGATGCGAGCCTGGTGCGCTGCCGTGCCGAACTCGCCCGCTCGCCGGAATCACTCAATCCGCCGCAACTCGTCACGGGCGACGACTTGCTGCGCAACGGCATCCGCGGCGGACGGCACTTCTCGCCGCTGCTGGAATACTTGCGAGATCGGCAACTCGACGGCAAGCTCGCGTCCGTCGAGGAGTCGCTCGCGGCCGCCCGGAAATGGCTCGCTGAGCAACCTGCCGCCGACCAGCGGTAGACGAATCGGGGGCGGCGGCTTACGATCGAACCCCAGCGGCGCCAGCGTCGGCGCCAGTGGTTCATCAGCCCGCCGGAGCAGCGTCCATGTCACTCTTTTCCGCCGATATCGACGCCCTGTCGCTACTCGCCCAAGCCGCGGCGGCCGGCCCGCAAATCGACGGCCCCTTCGCCGTGCGACTGCTGAGCCGCGTGCTGCACATTGGCTTCGCGATCATCATCGGCGGCGGGTTGTTTTACTTGCGAACCGTGTTGGCGCCGGCTGGTTCCGATGCCTGTTTTGCGGGCCGGCGAACCGTCTGGGCCCGCTGGGTCGGCGTCGCGACGCTGTTTCTCATTGGCAGCGGTCTGTTCAATTACATCACGTTCGTCCGCGAGGCGAAGGCGGCGGGCGCCCCGTTGCCCTCGCCGTACCACATGCTATTCGGCGCCAAGTTCTTGTTGGCCCTATTCGTCTTCTTCGTCGCGGCGATCCTAGCGGGCCGAACGGCGGCCGCGGACAAGTTTCGCGCCCGGATGGGAACCTGGCTCAACCTCGCCTGGTTTGCCGTGCTGGCGATTATCATCATCGGCGCCTTGATGCGAACCTACCACTAATCGGCCGACGCCGCTCCACTCAACTCACGAGATCTCCTCATGGATAAGAAGGCAAAGAAGCGGATCGAAGTCATTCGTCAAAAGCTTGGGACGCTGCAGCAGCAACTCGCCGGCGCCAAACAACAGCCCGATGATCCGCAAGAACCGGCCCGCCTGCAAGCAGAGATCGACAAGCTGCAAGCAGAGATGACGAAGCTCAAAGCGAGCTGAGTCGCATCTTTCATGCTCCATCCCGCCGCCCTGCCGATCGACGAACTCCTAACCGAGTGCCAAGTCACACGCACCCGCGGCTCCGGCCCCGGCGGCCAGCATCGCAACAAAACCGAAACGGCGATCGTCATCACTCACACGCCGACTGGCATCCGCGGCGAAGCGTCGGAACGCCGCAGCCAAGCGGAGAATCTCGCTCAGGCCAAACACCGCCTCCGCGTCGAACTCGCCCTCGCCGTGCGGACCGGGAAAGGGGTCGGGGGCCTTTTGCCGCAACAGACGCTACCTGAAGAGCCAAGTCCCCAGCGGCAAAAGGCCCCCGACCCCCTCAACGTTCCGTCCGAGTTGTGGCAAACCCGCGCTAAAGGCCAACGCATCACCGTCAGCACATCACACGACGACTTCCCTGCCCTGCTCGCAGAAGCGCTCGACGCCCTGGCCGCCGCCGACTGGGCCGCCCCTGCCACGGCCGAACAACTCGGCGTCTCGACCTCGCAGCTCATTAAGTTCCTCAAGCAGGAACCGCGTGCCCTCGCGCTGCTCAACCGCATCCAAACCGAACGCGGCCTGCGCCCCTACCGCTAGCGCTGGCCGAAACTGCGGATTGCTTTCGGCCGCTCAATCGGTAGGTTGGAATTGCAGCCCGACATCGTAAATCCCTAGCCCCGGGCTCCGCCCGGGGGTCGGTCTCCATTCCGAGGGGTGTTGTCGTATGAGTAGTTCACGCCACTCCCGGGCGGAGCCCGGGGCTAGAAAAGCAGTCACAACTAGTAAGCCGTTCGTACGAACGGCCACCGCTAGGTGTCGCCTCAAATGCGACACCAAGCACACGACATTCGCAGTAAACCTCGACCGCAAAACCACTTACAACAATTCCTTAGTGTCGCCTAAAATCGCGTTCTCGCTTCAAAACAACGCGACATCACACCGACAAGCCACTTCACTCCAGGCCAACCGCCCGTGTACGCAATCCTGTTCGACATCGACGGAACCCTCGTCTCCACTGGCGGCGCCGGTCAGTTGGCGTTCGCCGAAACGTTCGCGGCCGAGTTCGGCGTCGACGAACTGAGCGGTAAGGTTCCCTTCGCGGGTCGCAGCGACCGAGCGATCGCCAGCGACCTAATGCGACTCCACGGCGTCGATCCCCACGACGAAAATTGGCGCCGCTTTCGGGCAGGCTACCTCGAACGCTTGCCGTCGGCTCTCCAACGAAAATCAGGCCGCGTCCTCCCCGGCGTCGTCGCCTTACTCGAAGAACTCGCCGCCGCCGGCCACCCGCTCGTCGGCCTGCTGACCGGCAACATCCGCGAAGGCGCCGATCACAAGCTCCAACATTATGGACTCGCCGAGCATTTTTCGTTCGGCGGTTTCGGCGACGCCTCGCCCGATCGCAACGGCATCGCCGCGGCGGCGCTTGCCGAAGCGCAGCGCGTCGCAAACGCCGAGTGGCAGGAATCGCGCGGCCTCGAAGTTTGCGAGCTTTCCGGCGCGATGGTCATCGGCGACACGGTGCACGACGTCACTTGCGCACGATCAATCGGCGCGTTCGCCGTGGCGGTACCGACCGGCGGCGCGACGCGTGAAGAACTAGCAGCAGCGAAACCAGACTTGTTGCTCAACGACCTCTCCGACGCACGCCCCCTGCTCGCAGAGATCGAACGCGCGCTGCGTGATCCGAAGTAGCCGCGGGTCAACGACCCGCCGGAGCGAACCACCAAAAGACATCCCGAATGGATTTTTATCGTCATCCCATCAGCAATCATAAATCCTTCATCACAAATTCTTCCGTCACCGCTCCGGCGGGTCGTTGACCCGCGGCTACCGACATGCCACGTCTCTCGCGCATCACGATCTACCCGATCAAGTCGCTCGACGGCTACGAAGCCGACGCGGCTGAGTTGATGCCGACCGGCCCGATTGTCGGCGATCGGCGGTGGGCAATCGTCGATCCGATGCGACAATTCGTCAACGGCAAGCGGACCCCGGCGATTCATCCGATTCGCGCCGCGTTTGAGCAGAACGGAGCAATCGTCACGCTCCATCACCCCAATTTGGAATCGCTCAGCTGCGAACTCCCCAACGACGTCGATCGCGCCGGCGAATGGCTCAGCGAAGCGATCGGCCGCAAGTGCCTGCTGATCGAGAACCAAGCGATCGGTTTTCCCGACGACGCCGACGCCTCGGGGCCGACGCTGGTGAGCGTCAGCTCGCTCGAGCGCGTCGCCGCGTGGTTTGGCCTCGAACTCGACGAAGTCCGCCGTCGCTTCCGCGCGAATCTTGAAATCGACGCCGCCGAGCCCTTCTGGGAAGATCGTCTCGTCGCGACCGACACGGGACCGACGCAATTCACGCTCGGCGACGTGCTATTTCGTGGCCGCACGCCCTGCCAACGGTGCGCCGTCCCCTCCCGCGATTCGCTCACGGGAGAAATCACCTCAGGATTCGCCAAGGCGTTTTCCGCTCACCGCCAAGCCGAACTCCCCGCCTGGGCTCCAGTGGATGCTTTTAACCATTTTTATCGACTGACGCTCAACACGTCGCTCGCCCCGACGCATGCCGGCGCAATGGCGATTCGCCTCGGCGACGAACTTCGCGTCACGGTTTGAGCAAGAACACGTGGAGCGAGCGCGCCCCGTGGGCGCCGATGACCAGCGCCTGCTCGATGTCGGCCGTTTTCGACGGCCCCGACATGAACGTCCCCCACGTCGCCGCGGCAAACGGACCCGCAGGGCCGGCCGTGCGGTGCAGCCACTCGTACGCTTCGTGCATGTTGTTGACGATGCGATCGTGCGGCACGACGAGCACCACATGCTGCGACAGAAAGTACGCGACGCGCTGCCCCACCTGAGCATTCGTCACCCACACCGCGGCGTTCTCCGCAACCGCGAGTTCGCCGGGGAGAACTGCGAGATCGACCCCCGCGAGTTGATGCGGATCGTCGACTGCCGCGAGATCTACGTTTCCTCCCGCCGCAGCGGGCACGACGGAACAAATCTCCTTGGCCCCGATCGACTCGATGACGCGTTCGACTTCTTCGCGGAGTTGCACCTCGCCGACGACAATCCGCCCTGCCCCGCCGACGCCGCGCAGCGTTTCGAAGAATTGGGCATACGGGTCTGCATAGCGAACCCAGTCGCCATCGAGCGATGGCCGCAGCGCATCGGCCGGCAACGAGCGGCGGATGTCGCGCAAGATCTGATCGCGTGCGGCGCTGCTCATTGCGGCTTCCCTCTGCGCCCGCGACGAGCATGCCACTGCCGGAAACTCTCTGCCGGCGGCGTCGGCAACTCGCGCTGCCTGCCCCACGGATTAAAGCGGTTGTACACCAGCCATCGCGGCGCCCAACGCAGCGCCGTTCTTCCGGCACTCCCGGCTAACGCGTACAACCTCGGGCTGCTCAATAGCTTGCCGGCAACTACCATCAATCGCCGCTTCGATGGTTCGAGCAGCCCCAACTCCGCGATTCGTTGCCGCCAAGTGAGCAGTTGGTTTGGCAGGTCGATCTTCACTGGGCAAACGTCGCCGCACGAACCGCACAGCGTGCAGGCGAATGGAAGCGTGTGGTACTTGGCCGGGTCGCGCGACGGATTGACGATCGACCCGATCGGCCCCGCCACCGACGCCGCGTAACTATGCCCGCCGCTGCGGCGATAAACCGGGCACGTGTTGAGGCACGCCCCGCAACGAATGCAGCGCAGTGAGTTGCGAAAATCATCGCTCGCGAGTAGCTTCGTCCGCCCATTATCGACGAGCACGATGTGTAACTCACAGCCTGGTCGCGGGCCATGGTAGTGCGTGCTGTAGGCGGTGATCGGCTGCCCCGTCGCCGAACGCGCGAGCAATCGCAAGAATACGCCCAGATCATCCAACCGCGGCACAAGCTTCTCGATCCCCATTGAGGCGATGTGAAGCTTCGGCAACGACGTGCCGAGATCGGAGTTCCCTTCGTTCGTGCAGACGACGAAGCCCCCCGTCTCGGCGATGCCGAAGTTGACGCCGGTCAGCCCCGCCTCGGCCTGCAGAAACTTCTCCCGCAAGCGATGCCGCGCCGCCTCGGTGAGGTACGTCGGATCGGTCGCGCCTTCGTCGGTGCCGAGCTCGCGGTGAAACAGCTCGCCGACTTCTTCCTTCTTGATATGAATCGCCGGCAGCACGATGTGGCTGGGGTGCTCGCGCCGCAGCTGGACGATCCACTCGCCGAGGTCGGTATCGGTAACCTCGATCCCCTGCTGTTCGAGGTATGGGTTGAGGCCGCACTCTTCGGTCAGCATCGACTTGCTCTTCACCATGCGGCGGACGCCCCGTTCGCGCAGCAAGCCGTGGACGATCGCGTTGTGCTCCGCCGCATCGCGGGCCCAGTGAACAACGGCGCCAAGCCGCGTAGCGTTCCGTTCGAACTCTTCGAGGTAATCGCCGAGATGCGAGATCGTGTGCTGTTTGATTGCCGCCGCCCGCTCGCGGAGGACTTCCCACTCGGGCAGCGTTTGCGAGGCCCTATCCCGCTTGGCCCGAATGAACCAGAGGGCCTGATCGTGCCAATGGGCATGCGCGTCGTCGGCGACGAACTCCGCAGCGGCAGTGGGATGATCGAAGGTTTTCATCGTCGCCAAAAAATTTCACGATACCGCATCAATGAAAGCCACCGGCTTCGCCGGTGGACGCAGCAAACAGGACGACAAGCTGGCACTTCGTCCACCGGCGGAGCCGGTGGCTTTTATGGGGACCTTCTACGCACCGCCAATCCCCATCCCCTCGACCAACACCTCCGCCACATGCAGCACCCGCAACGGCCGACGTTCACGCCGAATCAGCCCGTCGAGATGCATCAGACAAGACATGTCGCCAGCGGTGAGAACCTCGGCGCCGGCGCGTTGGTGATCGGCAATCCGATCTCGCCCCATCATACACGAGACCGCTTCCTCGTAGACGGCGAACGAACCGCCGAAGCCGCAACATTCATCCGCGCGATCGGGCTGCGTGTATTCAATCCCGTCGAGTTTGGACAGCAGCCGCTCAACTTTGTTGAACGGCGTGACGTTCAGCTCGCTTGATTTTCCCAGTCGCAAATCTCGCAAGCCGTGGCAACTCTGATGCATGCCGACGCGATGGGGAAACCGGCCAGCGGGTGGCTCGATTTGCAAGACATCGGTGAGGAACTCGCAAAGCTCAAACGTCTTCGCCTGCACCTCGGCGAGCACGGCTTCGTCGGCGACGAGTCCGTGGTAGTGATGACGCACCATCGACACGCAGCTACCACTCGGCGCCACGATGTAATCGTAGGGGCGGAATGTGGCGACAAATCGCTCGGCTGCGGGCTTCGCGTCGGCCGTGCAGCCGGAGTTCGCCATCGGCTGGCCGCAGCAGATTTGGCTAGTGGGGAACTCGACTTGGCCGGGACAAAAATGCTCCAGCAGCCGCAGCGTGGCGATGCCGACGCGAGGGTAGAACTGATCGATGTAGCAGGGAATGAAGAGCCCGACTCGCATCGGCACACTATAGGTGAGCGGTCAGCGCAAAGCGAGATGCGACCGCAGCCCCACGCTACCCCTTTTTCTTCTTCTCAACCTTCGTCGGCTTGCAGATCTTTTTCTTACTATCCGACGTGGCGCCGCACGACTTGCATTTGAACTTGCCGGGGTGGTCCCACTCTTTCGGTTTGTCTTCGAGGCAACCCACGGCGGAACTCGGCGACAGCAGGGACTGGCGTAGCGGAGGCGAGGCAGCAATTGACGGGCAGACCGGCGTCCGGTCGCCTCTGGTCAATTATACACTCCACATTTCGCCCCGGCGGATGCCGCCCATTGCTGAACGCCGCGGCCTATTTTACGGCCGTCGACGATTCTTCCTGGCCAGGGTCTTCCTCGGCGTGGGCAAGCAAAATCTTCGCGTCGGTCTGCGGAATCGGCGGCATGGCCATGCCCGGCGCGACGGAGGCGGACTTGGCCTTCGATTCGCACTTCTTGCACAGGTCCTCGACGACCCATTTGTAGCTTGGGACTTTTTTCGTATCGATCCGCTGCATCAGCTTTTTCTTGGTGTGGATCGTTGCACACGAGCTCGGAATCCAATCGCGCCACACGAACCGATGCGGCGTCGGCTGGGGATCGCCCTCTTTCGCTTTCTTGCTGCATTCGTCGCAAACCATATCGCACTGCTTGCAGCACGGTTTGCTCGGTCCGGGGACGCAAAAATCTTCGCACTTCACGCCCCAACAGATGACGTCGACTTTCTTCTCTTCGCAAACGAGTCGGCAAACTTTCTGGCAGGAATCGTGGCAGCCGCACAACGCGCAGCAGATTTCCCCCGCAACGGCGGCCGTACCGCTCGTTCCGCCCGCAATCGCCAGCGTGAATAACATGGCGAGCAGCGTTTTTCGAGTTGTCATGCTGCACCCCTCTTAAAAATTAAAATCGAACCGCATGCCAATGATGTCGGCAGTCTGCGGGCCGTACGGCGTGGTTCCGTAGCGGGTGATTGGATGAATCCAGTCGAACATCGTGCGGACGCGATCGGACCAGTACCAATTGAAACCGATCGTGAAGTCGTTGTACTGCCCGCTATCGAGTTGGGTGAGCGTGAGGTTCGACCAACGAGCCTTGAATTCCCAAGCGCCTGGCCCACACCCGCCGGGCGTGAGAAAGAAGTTCGAGTAAGGAACATTGCGGCCGAATTGGGCGCCATGCTGGCCGTAGCGTTCGTAAATGCGATTTTCGCCCGTGAGAAAATAGCTGCAGTAGACGTAGGCGCCGGAAATCGTCGCCACTTCGTCGTTGATGCGATCGACGTTTGAGAGGTACATTTCGCTCTGCACGGAGAACGGCCCCCATACGGTGGCGAGTTCGATGTTGCCCGTTGTGTAAGACTTCGCGGGAAATAGCCCGCTGTCGATGAAGAACGGCCCTTCGTGAATTTGCGGTCGGGCGCGGAATCTGGCTTGTTCGTCTTGGTCGTGCGTATAGAGCACGCCGGCGCCGGTGTGAATGAGGTAGCGGCCGTTCGAAGGTTCGTCGTAATACGGCAAATACGTGAGCCGGCCGCTGACGCGCTGCCCCTGATTGCCGTCGATTCGCTCCTTCGTCGCTTCGCTGAGGCTGTCGATGAAGACGCCCGTCGTCCACGTGAAATCTTTGGCGTCGTCAACGCCGTAAATCGCCATGCCGACTTCACGATCAGCGGTAAAAATGCCCTGCGTCGGGATCGAACGCTCGAGAAAAATGTTGTTCGTGTCGTTCGTGACTTGCTCTAAACCGAACGGCACGAAGAAATTACCAATCCGCCACCGATCGATGACGGGAACTTCATTCATCGTGAGATAGGCGTCTTTGATGACGGTAACCGGCGTGGTGACGTTGTCCTCGCCCTCGGGCTCGATGTCGATTTGCAGGCGAAAGTCGTAAACGCCATAGCCGACGCCGTCGGCCAGCAGCCGCAAGCGGCGGAATTCAACGTAGTTGTAGGCTGGAACGGGCGGATTCTCGACGTCGGCCCAGTTGATGCTGTCGAGTTGCATGTGGCCGCCGAGTTTGACGGCCCACTTATCGCCGGAGAGATCTCGCCAATCGCCGACGCCGTCGTTGACGTCAAATTCCTTCTTGAGTTCCGCGTTGACGTCGGGCTTTTTGGGACCGCCGCCTTTTTCTAGCGCATTGAGCCGCTTCAAGATGCCTTCGATTTGCGGCTCAAGCGGCGGAGTCGGCATGTTATAGGGTTGCGTCGAAAACTCTTGTTCCATGACGCTAACCGGGGGCAACGGCTGCGGGGCCTCGTCGTCGTCATCGTCGCCTTCGCCAAGCTGCGCGACGTGAATCGTCGATGGCGCCTGCTCGGGAGCGACCGGCGAGTCCTCCGCCAAGGCACTTCCCCCGCAAAGCACCGCGATGATCGCCAGCGCGTCGGCGAAAAATCGCCGTGCAGCTTGCGAAAAGGTCAGCGGAGCTTGGAGTTGGATCACCATCGAACTGAGTCCGCTGAGAACCGCCGAAAAGAATCGATGCCCACGAACCTCTGGTGTTCCAGCCGGCGTCGTGATGAGAAGAAGAAAGGAACGCGCCGGCAGCGTCTCGACGGCCGGAGTAATCCCTACTATCGGAAAAGTCTGCCCATTCCCCGCATCACATTCCACGGGTGAACAGAATTTGGCCAGCGACTGAAGTATTGAGTGCTGTCGCTGCTAGCGGAGCCGTGCACAAGTTACGGCACATGGAATCGCCTTTTTGAGCAAAGCGACGAAAAGAGACGCTCGCTGGAGACGCTAGATTATGTGCTCCGCAAGAAACGACACGGGCGACTGCTACTCGAAGCGGTCGATGACGGTAATTCCTGGTTCGCCGAAGCTGCCCATTGCCACCAGCGCGGCGGGGGCTTCTACCAGAGAAATTTTTCTTCTCACCATCGAGGCTACGGGCAGCTTCCCCGCCAGGATGAGGTCGAGCAGCGGCGAGTAGTCGGCGGCGGCGAGGCCGTGGCTGCCGTAAATTTCGAGTTCTCGGCCAATCACGAGCTCCATTGGCAGCCGCGGCCGGAATTCGCTGCCGGCGAGGAGGCCGACTTGCACGTGCCGGCCGCGCTTGCGGAGCGATTTGATGGAATTTGCGGCGGTGGCGGCGCTGCCGAGGGCGTCGAGCGAGAGTTGGACGCCGCCGTCGCTGAGTTCTTGGATGGCGGCAACAGG